>JBBQFA010000070.1:0-10139 GCA_038321515.1 Thermoleophilia bacterium
ACCGAGCTCGGGGCAGCGCTCACGGGCGGCGTCATACACCTGCAGTGGGCTCACGCTCGAGGGCGCCGCGGCGACGGCGTCAAGCACGGCGCGGCGCTGGCGCGTCAGGCGCAGGCCGCGCTGGGCGAGCGTGCGTGTGATGCTGTCGCTGTCCAGGGTCACGAGGCGTCCTTCTGCAACTGAAAACCAGTTTCAATAAGGCGGCGAGCGTAGCACGGCGGGGATGGGCGAGCAAGGCGGAGCGACGGAGAGCGGCGGAGAGCGGCGGAAGGCGGCGGAAAGCGGCGGGGAGAGTCGCGGCGCGGGCGTCAGTGGCGCAGAGAGTACGGGCAGGCGGCGATGCAGATGCCGCAGATCTGCGCGTCCACGCTCGTGAAGCTCGTCATGTGGTGGCGGCAGGCGCCGGCGTCAAAGAGCAACTCGCGAGCCATGCCCGGCGTCCAGAGCACGTCTCTCCCGCAACCGGCCGGGCAGGCGTCGACGCAGTCGCGACACGCGCCGCAGAGACTCTCGCGAATCGGCTCGCCGGCGGGGAGCTCGAGATCGGCGAAGACGGTGGCGAGGCGAACCGCGGGGCCGAACTCAGGTGAGATGAAGAGCGCCGTCTTGCCGATCCAGCCGAGGCCGGCGCTGGTGGCGGCGGTCTTGTGGGGGAACGGCCGGTGACCGTTGCCCTCGCCGCCGGTCGCGACGACACGCTCGGCCGCGGACCCGTGCGCGTGCAGGACCTGGACCAGCGTGTCGGTCGCGTCGTCGAGCGCCGCGTTGACGCGCGCGTACTCCTGCTGGTAGTCGAGCGTCGGGCCGTGGCGTAAGCCGCGCACGACCAGCGGGTCGAGGCGCATGAGGATCGAGATCGCCGTGGGATGGTCCGGCGCCAGCGGCAGGCGCGGCACGTTGGCGGCGACGCCCCAGGCGTCGACCTCCTTGGTGCGCAACAGCTGGCCGATGGCGTGCCGGTCGAGAAGCTTGAGCATATGACCCCTTTTAATCGGCGGGCGGCGGTACGGAGTGCGCGGCCGGCCGCCGCCCTCTCATCCTCGCACCGCGGCTCCATGCCTGACAATGGACGGGCGAACGGACATTCACCCCCGCTCTTGGCCGTTCTGGACACTGGGCAGGCGGTATTGGGATGCTGATAAATGTGCAGCAGTTCACAAGACGGGTTTATTTCCGCCCCTTCCCGGGCCATAATCCAGATGCGAACTACGTCACCGAGGAGGTGAGACCATGGGACCTGTGCACTTCAACAAGCAGCGCGTGAAGCAGGATGATCACTACGGCAAGCGCCGTAAGTGACGGCGGACGATGAGCGGATCAGCAGACACGGCATCGTCGCCTTCGGGAGGGACGGTTCGCGAGCAGCGGATAGTCCCTCCCTTCACGTACGGGCCGAGGCCGCGCCTCCGTCCAGGGCCGAGGCCGCGCCTCAGTCCGCGCGAAAGCGCCGCAGCCGGAGGCTGTTGGTGACCACGGTGACGCTGCTCAGGCCCATCGCGGCAGCCGCGTAGATGGGGTTGAGAAGGATACCGAACGCCGGGTAGAAGACGCCGGCCGCCAGCGGTATGAGGGCGACGTTGTAGGCGAATGCCCAGAAGAGGTTCTGCTTGACGGTGCGGATCGTCGCCCGCGACAGCTCGATCGCCGTCGCGACGCCGCCGAGGTCGCCCGACATGAGCGTGACGTCGCTGGCCTCCATGGCGACGTCGGTGCCGGTTCCGATGGCGATGCCGACGTCGGCCTGCGCCAGCGCCGGAGCGTCGTTGATGCCGTCGCCCACCATGGCCACCCGCCTGCCCTCGCCCTGCAAGGCAGCCACTTCGGCCGCCTTCTGCCCGGGGAGGACCTCGGCCACCACGCGGTCGATGCCGACCTGAGCGGCGATCGCCTCCGCCGTGCGGCGGTGGTCACCGGTCAGCATCACGACTTCGAGGCCGAGCCGCTTGAGGCGGCCGATGGCCGCCGCCGAGCTCGGCTTGACCGTGTCGGCGATGGCGATGGCTCCGGCCGGTTCGTCGTCGACGACGACGGTCACGACGGTCTTGCCGTCAGACGCGAGACGCTCCACGAATCCCGCTGCGGCTGCACCCGCGAGCCGCTCGTTGCCGGCTACGACCGTGTGGCCATCGACCTCGGCGCGGATGCCGTGGCCGGCGATCGCCTCAAAGCCGCTCGCCGCGGGCACGTCGATCCCGCGCTCGGCGGCGGCGGCGAGGATCGCCGCGGCCAGTGGATGCTCGCTACCGCGCTCGGCCGCCGCCACCAGGCGGAGCAGCCCGTTGTTGTCGAGGCTCGGCCCGGCCTCGGGGTCGGTGCCGTGCCCGGCGCCGAAAAGGACGACGTCCGTCACCCGCGGCTTGCCCTCGGTGATCGTCCCGGTCTTGTCGATGACCACGGCGCTCAGCTTGTGCGCCGTCTCGAGTGCGGCTCCGTCGCGGATGAGGACTCCGTACTCCGCGCCTTTGCCGGTGCCGACCATGATCGCCGTCGGCGTGGCCAGGCCGAGCGCACAGGGACATGCGATCACGAGCACGGCGACGAAGTTGAGCAGCGCGTAGTTGAGCGACGGCGAGGGGCCGAGCAGCAGCCAGACGACCAGGGTCGCCGTGGCGATGACGATCACCGCCGGCACGAACCAGGCGGCGATGACGTCGGCGAGGCGCGCGATCGGCGGCTTGGAGCCCTGCGCCTGCTCGACCAGCCGGATGATCTGCGCGAGCGCCGTCTCGGAGCCGACTCGCGTGGCCTTGAACGTGAAGGAGCCGGTGGTGTTCATGGTGGCGCCGATGACTTCGTCGCCGGCGCCCTTGGCCACCGGTATCGACTCGCCGGTGAGCATCGACTCGTCGACCGGCGAGGATCCGCTCTCGACGACGCCGTCCACAGGCAGGCGTTCGCCGGGCCGCACGACGACGAGGTCGCCGACCAGCACCAGGGCGATCGGCACGTCCGTCTCGGCACCGTCGCGTACGACGCGCGCCGTGCGCGGCTGCAGGCCGATCAGCGCCTTGATCGCGGCTCCGGTCTGGCCCTTTGCCCGCGCCTCGAGCAGCCGTCCGAACAGGATCAGGGTGATGATGAACGCCGACGAGTCGAAGTACATCGGCTCGCCCAGCCCCTGGTGCATGAAAAAGGCGGGGAAGAGGACGCCGAGGACGCTGTACAGGTAGGCCGCCGACGAGCCCATGGCGACGAGCGTGTTCATCGTCGTCGTGCCGTGGCGGAGCGCCGACCAGGCGGTGGTGTAGAACTGCCAGCCCACCCAGAACTGCACGATACTGGCCAGCGCCCAGAGCACGTAGCCGTTGTGCAGCCACGAAGGCAAGAACGTGAACCAGTCCATCTGCATCGTGCCGGCGAAGACGATCACGCTGAGCACGAAGCCCACGATGACCTTCGTCTTGAGCCGGCGGTAGGCGGCGGCGCGGGCGGCCTCTTCGGCGTCCGCCGCCGCCTCGGCTCCGGCCTCCGTCGCTCCCGGCTCCGGCTCGACGACGTCATAGCCGGCGCCGCGCACGGCGGCGATGAGGTCGTCGTGGCTCGCCTGGCCGGGGATATACGTGACGGTCGCCTTCTCGGTCGCGAGGTTCACGTCGGCCTTGAGTACGCCGGGCGGCAGCCGCAGCGCGCGCTCCACCCGGCTCACGCAGCTGGCGCAAGTCATGCCGATGATCGGCAGCGTCTCCTGCGCGGTCACGACACCGTAGCCGGCGCCCTCGACCGCGGCGACCAGGTCGTTGGTCGAGACGGCGTGTGGGTCGAAGGTGACGGTCGCCTTCTCGGTGGCGAGGTTGACGGCCGCCTTGTCGACGCCCGCGACCTTGCCGATGGCGCGCTCGGTCCTCGCCACACAGCTGGCGCAGGTCATGCCGGTGATCGGCAGCTCGATGGTCGTCGTGTGGTCGCTCATCAACGGTCCGGTACTCGTGGGGTCGTTTGCAGATCAAGTATACCCACGAGGGGTATCCACTTCACCGGGCCGTCGGCGGATGCCCCGCGCGAGCGCCCCACCGCGGCGTCGCGGCCTCACCGCGCGCCCTTGTATGATTGCCGGCGGCACCCGGCGGGCAGGAGGACGACGGCATGACGATCTGGGACGCGCAGCACGAGACCATCGACCGCGAGCGGCTCGAGTCGCTGCAGCTGCAGCGCCTGCGCGACATGCTCGCCCGGGTCTACGAGCGCGTGCCGTTCTACCGCGCTGCACTGGACGACGCCGGTTTCGTCCCCGGCGACCTGACCGGCCTCGGCGACCTGCCGGCGCTGCCGTTCACCGAGAAGAACGACTTTCGCGACCACTACCCGACCGGCCTCTTCGCCGTGCCCAACGACGAGGTCGTCGAGATCCACTCGTCGTCGGGCACGACCGGCAGGCCGGTCGTCTGCGGCTTCACGGCGAACGACCTCGAGACCTGGGCCGAGGTGGTCTGCCGCCTTGCCGTCGCCGCCGGCGTACGCCGCGACGACGTCGCCCAGGTCGCGTTCGGCTACGGCATGTTCACCGGCGGCTTCGGCCTGCACTACGGGCTGCAGCGGGCCGGCGCCACCGTACTGCCGATCAGTGCCGGTAACACCGTGCGCCAGCTGCAGTTCATGCGCGACTTCGGTACGACCGTGCTGATCGCCACACCGTCCTACGCGCTCTATCTCGGTGAGGTGGTGCAGCGGCGCGAAGTGCCGCTCGACTCGCTCAAGCTGCGCCTCGGCCTGTTCGGCGCCGAGGCCTGCAGTGAGCCGATGCGGGCGCAGATCGAGAGCCGGCTGCCGATCACGGGCACCGACAACTACGGCCTCACCGAGATCATCGGGCCCGGGGTGGCCGGCGAGTGCGAGTGCCGCGACGGCATGCACGTCGCCGAAGACCACTTCATCGTCGAGTGCCTCGACACGGCGACCGGCGCGCCGGTCGCCGACGGCGAAGTGGGCGAGCTCGTCTTCAGCTCGCTCACGCGCGAGTGCTCGCCGGTGCTGCGCTACCGCACCCGCGACCTGAGCACGCTCACGCACGAGACCTGTGCCTGCGGCCGTACGCTCGCGCGCATGGGCAAGGTCGTCGGCCGTACCGACGACATGTTCATCATCAGCGGCGTCAACATCTTTCCCTCGGCCATCGAGAGGGTGCTGCTCGAGATCGAGGGCGTCGAGCCCTTCTACCGGATCGTGCTGGACCGCAAGGGCTCTCTCGATACGTTCGAGGTGCAGGTCGAGGTCACCGGGACGCTGTTCAACGGCTGGATGGACGACCTGCGCGCCTTCGAGCGCCGGGTCTCCGAGGAGCTGCGCTCGGCACTGCTCGTGCGCCCCAAGGTCAAGCTTGTCGAGCCGGGCACGCTGGAGCGCACCGAGGGCAAGGCCCAGCGCGTGATCGACAAGCGCCCGTCCTGAGGCCGCGGGCCGGCCGGCGACCGCAGGGGAGCTCGCGGAGTGCTCGGGTGCCGGCGTACGTGGAGCGGCCGGCAGTGCGAGCCCCCGCTTCGCGCCGCCGGCCACAGTCTTGGTGGACTGGGAAGGTCCTCTCTCAGAGCACTTCCGATCTCCTGCTCATAGCATCGACCGCGGCGCGGACCGGTGCATAGAACAGGCGTCTAGATCGTGACGCGCAGCAGTTCGAGGTAGCTCGTCGCCCCGTCGAGGACCTTGGCGACGCCGTCCTCGCGCAGCGACGCAACGCCTTTTTCGCGCGCCATGCGCTGGATGTCGAGCACGCTCCCACCGGTGGCGATGACGTCGCGCAGGTCGTCGTCGATGACGAGGACCTCGTAGAGGCCGACGCGCCCGCGGTAGCCGGTGCCGAAGCACTTGGAGCAGCCGACCGGCTTGTAGATCTTGAGGCGCTTTCTGGGGGCGGGGCCCAGGCCGAGCTCCTCCCAGCCTCGGTCGGTGAGCGTCACCGCCTCGCGACAGTGCGGGCAGAGGCGGCGCACCAGCCGCTGTGCGACGAAGCAGCGCCAGGCGGCGGCGACGAGATAGCGCGGCACACCCATCTCGACGAGGCGGTTCACGGCCGCCGAGGCGTCGTTGGTGTGCAGGGTGCTGAACACCTGGTGGCCGGTGACCGCCGAGTCGGCCGCCATCTTGGCGGTCTCGAGGTCGCGGATCTCGCCGACCATGATGACGTCGGGGTCGGCGCGCACGAGGGCGCGCAGCGCCTGCGCGAAGGTGAGGCCGATCGTCGGCTTGACCTCGGTCTGCACGATGCCCTCGATCTTGCGCTCGATGGGATCCTCGACCGTGTACACCTTGCGCTCGGGGGTCTTGATGAGCTCCAGTGTCGTGTAGAGGGTGGTCGATTTGCCCGAGCCCGTGGGGCCGACGATGACGATGCCGCCCTCCGGGGCCTTGAGGGCATTCTGGTAGCGCTCGAGGTTGTCGCCGACCAGCCCGAGCGCGGCCAGCGTCGGCGGCAGCGAGGAGGCCTCGAGGATACGGATCGTGAGGTTCTCGCCGAACATGCTCGGGATCGAGGCGAGGCGCAGGTCGATGGTGCCGCCGCTCGAGAGCTCGAAGGTCGTGCGGCCGTCCTGGGGCAGGCGCCGCTCGGCGATGTTGAGGTTGCCCATGATCTTGAGGCGGCTGATGATGCCGGCTTGCAGGTCTTTGGGAAACTCGCGCATCTCGTGCAGCACGCCGTCGATGCGGCAGCGCACGATGAACGAGTCTTCACGCGGCTCGAGGTGGATGTCGGAGGCGCCCATGTTGGCGGCGTCGGTGAGCAGGCCGTCGACGATCTCGATGACGTCGGCGTCGATGTCGCTTGATACCGCCTCCTCCTCGGCCTCGTCGCGCGCATCCTTGAGCTTGCCGCGCGAGCTGAAGTAGAGCCCGACCGCGTCGTTGAAGCCCGACTCCGAGCAGATCACCGGCACGATGCGCTTCTTGGTGCGCATGCCGACCTCGTCGATGGAGATCACGTCGAGCGGGTTGGTCATCGCCAGCACGAGGCTGCCGTGTTCGTCAAAGTGGAGCGGCATGAGCCGGCGCCGGACGATGAAATCTCGCGGCAGCAGACCGAGGGCCGAGGGCTGTGGGGCTGCGTGCGCGAGGTCGACGACGCCGATGCGCATCTGGCTGGCCACCGCATTGACGATGTCCTGCTCGCTGACCAGCCCCTCGGCGACCAGGACCTCGCCGAGGCGCCCGCCCCCGTTGTGCTGACGCTCGAGGGCGCCTTTGAGCTGCTCCTGGGTGACGAGGCCGCTGGTGACGAGCAGCGCGCCGAGCTTGAGACGCCCGGCGGCGCGTTGCGTGCGGCCGCTGATGAGGGCGTCGAGCTTGTGACCGAGATCGTCGGGCGAGAAAGGCTTGGTCACGAACTCGGCGGCGCCGACGCGATGCGCGTGTTCGAACGTGGCGAAGTCGCCGTCCGAGCCGAGCACCAGGACGGGCGTGCCGAGCAGCTTGGGGTCGCCGGTGATCAGGCGCAGCAGCTCGAACGGGTCGAAGGTGGTGAGGTCGAGGTCGAGGACGACGGCCGCGGGCGGCTTGTCGTGCAGCATGCGTATGGTGCCGGGGTCGCCGAGGCTGACGCAGACGCTGTACTTGGTCCCGAACGCCGTTGAGAGCTCGTCGAGGAGCTCGGTGTCGTCGTCGATGATCGCCAGGGTCTTCTTTTGCGCACTGGGCACACGGACCTCCCGCTGGGTCGCCGATCTAGTCTAGCGCATCGCGCGACGGGCAAGAGCGCCGCAGGAGGCTGCGGAGGTGGACAACGGACGGCGGTCGAAGCGGACGAGCTCAAGAGTCGCGAGGAGAAAAGTGCCGGGCCGGCGGGGGCCTTCACACGGATGCGGGCTGTCCGTATGTCTATCGAAGGAGACCGGCCCGGCTGAGAGAGAGGATCAGATGCCGGGCCGAAGCCCGGTGAGTAGTCCTGCTCGGTCTTGCACTCCGTATCGGCAGCCGCCGGCGACGCATGAGGGGCCGGAGGGCGAAAGCGTTCGACGCGCAGACAACGCTTTCGCCCGTCATTGCTATACTCCGGCGACCGCCAGCAAGGAGCGTGCATGTTCAGCAAGGTCCTCATCGCCAACCGCGGCGAGATCGCCATCCGCGTCATCCGCGCCTGCCGCGAACTCGGCGTCGGCACGGTGGCCGTGTACAGCGAAGCCGACGCCGACTGCCTGCACGTCAGGTACGCCGACGAGGCGCTCTGCATCGGCCCGCCGCCGGCGGCGAAGAGCTACCTTGTCATGCCGGCGCTCATCCAGGCGGCCCTGCAGACGGGCGCCGATGCGATCCACCCGGGCTACGGGTTTCTCGCGGAGCGGTCCGAGTTCAGCCGTCTGTGCCGCGACCAGGGCATCAAGTTCATCGGTCCGTCGCCGGAGTCGATCGACCTCATGGGCGACAAGGCGGCGGCGCGGGCGACGATGACCGCCGCCGGCGTGCCCGTCACGCCGGGCTCGGCGGGCATCATAGAGAGCGCCGCCGAGGCCGAGGTCGTCGCCCGCGATCTCGGGTTGCCGGTGATGGTCAAGGCATCCGCCGGCGGCGGCGGCAAGGGCATCCGCATCGTCAAGGAGGCCTCGGAGCTGGCCGGCGCCGTGCGCCAGGCCCAAGCCGAGGCCGAGGCGGCGTTCGGCAACGGCGCCGTCTATGTCGAGAAGTACATCGGCGCGCCGCGCCACATCGAGATCCAGGTGCTCGCCGACGGCAAGGGCCACGGCGTGCACCTCGGCGAGCGCGACTGCAGCATCCAGCGGCGCCACCAGAAGCTCATCGAGGAGGCGCCCTCGCCGGCGGTCACGCCGGAGCTGCGGCGCCAGATGGGTGACGCCGCGGTGGCCGCCGCCGTCGCCGCGCACTACGAGGGCGCGGGCACGGTCGAGTTTCTGCTCGACGTCGACGGCAGCTTCTACTTCATGGAGATGAACACGCGCGTGCAGGTCGAGCACTGCGTCACCGAGATGGTCACCGGCGTCGACATCGTCAAGACCGGCATCCGCATCGCCGCCGGCGAGGGCCTGCCGCTGCGGCAGGAGGACATCGAGATCGAGGGCCACGCCATCGAGTTCCGCATCAACGCCGAGGACCCGGCGCAGGACTTCATGCCGTCGCCGGGTGTGGTCACGCAGTGGATACCGCCGGGTGGCCCCTGGGTGCGCCTCGACAGCCACGTCTACCAGGGCTACATGGTGCCGCCGTTCTACGACAGCCTGCTCGGCAAGCTGATCGTCTGGGGGCGGGACCGCGACGAGTGCCTCGCGCGCTCGCGCTGGGCCCTCGACCAGTTTCTCGTGGACGGCGTGAAGACGGTGATCCCGTTCCACCGGCTGGTGCTCGACCACCCGCTGTTTGTGGCCGGCGACGTGAACACGCACTTCATCGAGGACCACCTGGGGTAGGGTCTCCGAGGGCTGCGCCCGACCGGCGCATCTTGAAAGGGGGGCGTCATGGGGGCATGGCCGGATCGCGAACGCGGCGGGATCCCGCTCGACCTCGTGCTGCTGGTGGCCGTCATCGTCGTCGTGGTCGGCGCCGGCGCCTGGTACACCGTGCGGACCGGTAGCCTGCTTTGGCTGGTGATGGCGCTGGTGGTGGGCGTCTCCTTGCTCGTCGTCATGCGGCCGGTGTTCCGCCGCCGCCGGGTCGACGCCGACGACCCGCACCGCCAGGTCGGGCACGACAGCTCCTGGACGAGCGGCAGGGAAGAGGAGTAGCCGGCGGCGTGGCCCCTCAGCAGGCCCGGCCTCAGCGCTCAGCCGTCGACACCGTCGTTCACGCGGTCGTCGGCGAGACGGACGCCGTAGCCGGCGGCGGTGATCTGCGTGAGCAGCCGCTCCGCCGCCGGCTCGAGCAGCGCGGCGACGGCGGCTTCGTCCTCGCCGCGCGCGCTCAGCGTGACGCGGATCACGCGCGTGCTGCCGAGCACTTTGGCGCGCGACTTGACGTACACGTCCGGGAACGCCGCCTCGGCGTCGCGAAGGATGTCGGCGATGGCCGACTCATCCTGGAGCTCGACCACGAGCGAGCGCTCCTCGTAGTGGGCGCTGCCGAAGAGACTCGCGAACAGGTCGCCCAGCGACTCGTCGACGATCGCCATGAGCTCGCCGGGCACACCGGGCAGCGAGACGATCGCCGTGTCGCCGGCGCGGCAGAGGACGGCCGGGGCCCCGCCGATCGGGTTCACGATCGGCTCC
>JBBQFA010000071.1:0-10063 GCA_038321515.1 Thermoleophilia bacterium
CATTCTACGAATGTCGTGGCGCGCGCGCCAGTGGTGTGCGATTTTCAGCTTGGGGTACCATTGCAGGCAAGCCGCGAGCTACGCAGCTCGCGAGCGGACTCCAAGGAGGCAAGGATGAAGATCGAGCGCAAGCCGTCGCCCGCGCTGCTGCCCACTCCCGTGGTGCTGCTCAGCGTCGCTGGGCACGGCAAGGACAAGGGCAACATCATCACCTTGGCGTGGGTCGGCACCGTGTGCTCGGCGCCGCCGATGCTGAGCGTCGCCATCCGGCCGTCACGGCATTCCCACCGGCTGGTGAATACGGCGCGCGAGTTCGTCGTCAACATCCCGCGCGCCGGCCAGCTCGAGCAGGTCGACCTCGCCGGCGTCTGGTCGGGCGCCGAGCACGACAAGTTCGCCGAGCTGGGGTTCACGGCGCGGCCGGCGAAGCACGTCGCCGCGCCGCTCATCGAGGAGTGCCCGATCAACATCGAATGCGTCGTGCGCCACCAGCTCGACCTCGGCGCGCACGACCTTTTTCTCGCCGAGATCGTCGCCGTGCAGTACGACGAGGACGTGCTCGACTCCCGCGGCCGTGTCAAGACGAGCGCTCTTCAGCCGATCGCCTACGTAGAGGGCCAGTATTGGTCACTCGGCGAGCGGATCGGCAGCTACGGCGCCGCGGCGAAGGCCGCCGGCCGCAAGGGCTGATCCGGCGGTCGACTCCGCCCGCCCGGGGCCTGCGATAGACTAAGCTCGTGAGCTTCTACATCACCACACCCATCTACTACGTGAACGGCGAGCCGCACCACGGCCACGCCTACACGACCATCGCCGCCGATGTGCTGGCGCGGTATCACCGGCAGAAGGGCGAGGACGTCTTCTTCCTCACCGGCACCGACGAGCACGGCACCAAGATCGCCCAGGCGGCGGAGGAGCGCGGGCTTACCCCGCAGCAGCATGTGGACGAGCTGGCGCCGCGCTACCGCGAGCTTGCCGCGGCGCTCGGCGCCAGCAACGACTTCTTCATCCGCACGACCGACCCGGAGCACGAGGCGTTCGTGCAGGCCTTCGTCGAGAAGCTCAAGGCCGCCGGCGACATCGAGAAGCGCACCTACGGCGGCCTCTATTGCACCGCCTGCGAGGGCTTCTGGTACGAGCGCGACCTGGTCGACGGCGAATGCCCCGACCACGGCATCAAGCCGGTCTGGCTCGAGGAGGAGAACTACTACTTCCTGCTGAGCAAGTACCAGGACCGGCTGGCCGAGTACTTCCGCGCCAACCCAAGCTGGGTCAAGCCGAAGTCGCGCTACAACGAGGCGCTGTCGTTCATCGAGCGGGGTCTCGAGGACATCTCCATGAGCCGCTCCAGCATCACCTGGGGCGTGCCGGTGCCTTGGGACGAAGAGCAGGTCATCTACGTGTGGGTCGACGCGCTCATCAACTACCTCTCGGCGCTCACCTACGCGCGCCCCGGCGAGGACCTCACGGCGCGCTACTGGCCGGCGTTCCACTTTCTCGCCAAGGACATCCTCAAGTTCCACGCCGTGATCTGGCCGGCCCTGCTGATGAGCGCCGGCTACGAACTGCCCGTGGGCGAGCTCATCCACGGCTACCTGCTGGTCGGCGGCGAGAAGATGAGCAAGACGCGCGGCAACGTGCTCGACCCGTTCGCGGTCATCGACGAGGTCGGCGCCGAGCCCTTGCGTTACTACCTGATGCGCGAGGTGACGCTCGGGCAGGACGGAGACGTCAGCCTCGAGGGCCTGCGCGCCCGCTACAACAACGAGCTCGCCAACGAACTCGGCAATCTCGTCAGCCGCACCGTGAGTATGATCGGCAAGTACCGCGACGGTGCCATCTCTCAGGCTGGACCTGAGGGTGAGTCTTTGGCAGCGGTGGCGGCCGAGGGCGAGGCTATGGTCGCGAAGGCAGGCGACCAGTACGAGGCCGTGGCCGTCACGGCCGCGCTCGACAGTATCTGGGAGTACGTGCGGCGCCTCAACAAGCTGGTGGAAGAAGAGGCGCCGTGGAAGCTGGCCAAGGATGAGTCGCAGGCCGGCCGCCTCGACGCGGTGCTCAACGGCCTGGCGGCCGGGCTGCGTCTCGTCGCCATCGCCGTCTACCCGGTGATCCCCGAGACCGCCGTGGAGGTCCTGCGCCGTCTCGGCCAGGCGCACGGCGACGCCGATCTGCTGCTCGAGCAGGCCAAGTGGGCTGCGCTCACGCCGGCGACCGTCATCGTCGCGCCGCCGCTGTTCCCGCGGCTCGAGGCCGGCGCCTGAGGCGCACCGTGCCGCCGGCCGCAGCTCCCGTGACCCTCGTCGATTCTCACTGCCACCTCGAGATGCTCGGCGACCCGGAGGCCGCGGTCGAAGACGCGCGAGCGGCCGGCGTCGCTGCCGTCGTCACCATCGGCATCGACGCTCCCAGCTCGCGTCTTGCGGTCGAGTTCGCCGCCGCCTACGACGGCGTGTACGCGACTGTCGGGCTGCACCCGCACGAAGCGCACGTGCTCGACGACGAGCTCCTGGCGGAGCTCGAGACGCTCGCCCGTCAGCCGCGCGTCGTCGCCATCGGCGAGTGCGGCCTCGACTTCTACCGTGACCTCTCGCCGCGTGACGACCAGCGCCGCGCCTTCAGCGCCCAGATCGAGCTGGCGCGGCGCGTCGGCCTGCCGCTCGTGGTGCACGTGCGCGAGGCCGGCGATGAGGCGCTGGCGCAGCTCTCCGACGAGGCCACCGACCTCACCGTGATCATGCACTGCTTCTCGCTGCCGGGCGCCGTGGACGAGTGCAACGAGCGCGGCTACTACGCGAGCTTCGCCGGCAATGTGACCTACAAGAACGCCGGCGACCTGCGCGCCGCGGCCGCGCTCGTGCGCGCCGACCGCCTGCTGGTCGAGACCGACGCGCCGTTTCTCACCCCGGTGCCCAACCGCGGCAACAGCAACCAGCCGGCGTGGGTGGCGCACACCGCCGCGCTGCTCGCCGAGGTGCGCGGCGTGCCGGCGGCCGACCTCGCGGCGCTCACGACCGCCAACGCGCGCCGTGTCTTCGGCCTCCCGGGCGTGAGCTGACATGAGCAGCCAGGCCAAGCCGCCTCGGGGCGCGCAGGCCGCGGGCGACCGCAGCCGCCCTCCGCGGCCGCACGCCCTGCACCGCTACGGCCAGAACCACCTCGTCGACGCCAACATCCTGCGGGTGATCGTCGACCAGGCGGCGGTCACGCCGGACGACGTAGTGCTCGAGGTCGGCGCGGCGGACGGGCAGCTCACCCGGCCGCTGCTCGCTCGCGCCCGCATCGTCCACGCCTTTGAGATCGACCGGCGCTACGAGAATCGCCTCGAGCGGCTCGCCGGCGCCGAGTCGCATCTGCGCCTCCATCACGGCGACGCGCTGAAGGCCGACCTGGGCGCGCTCGACCCGGCGCCCACGGCCCTGATCTCGAATCTGGCGTACAACATCGCCATCCCGCTGATCATGACGACGATCGCCGGATTGCCGACGTTGAGGCGCTGGGCGGTGATGGTGCAGAAGGAGCTCGGCGACAGGTTGTTCGCAGAGCCGTCGACCAAGGCCTACTCGGCCGTGTCGGTGCTCACCCAGCTCGCCTGCCGGCTCGAGAAGACCCGGCCGGTGCCGGCGACGGCCTTTCGGCCCAAGCCGCGCGTCGAGTCGAGCTTCGTGACCTTCGTGCGCCGCGAGCCGGAGGCGGACGCGGCCGGAGCGGCGTCGCGAGAGAGTCCATCCGCGGGCCCGGCCGCCGGCGAGTACGCCGCGGTCTCGCAGCTCGTACGGCTCGCCTTCGGTCAGCGGCGCAAGACGCTGGGCAACTCTCTGAGCGGCGCGGCGCGCGAGGGAGTCGCGCTCACGCGCGACGACGTACGCCGTGTTCTGGGCGTGCTCGGGTACTCCGAGGCGGCGCGGCCGGAGGAGCTCTCGCCGCCGCAGTGGCTGGTGTTCGCGCGCCTGCTGGGCTGGCCGGGGACGACGGCGTGAGCGACGCGCTCTCCAGTGTCGAGGTCGCGGCCCCGGCAAAGCTCAACCTGGCGCTGCTCGTGGGCCCGGTGCGACCCGACGGGTTCCACGAGATCGCCTCACTGATGCTGCCGGTGACGCTCGCCGACCACATCACCGTCACGCGCACGCCGGGCGCCGGGCTGGACGTCGTCTGCGACGTCGCTCCCGGCGCCGACAACCTCGCCGCCAAGCTGGTGCGCGAGCTGGAGTCACGACTCGAGCGCGACTTCGAGGTATGCGTGACCATCGACAAGCGCGTGCCGCCCGGCGGCGGCCTCGGCGGCGGCAGCTCCGACGCCGCCGCCACGCTGCTGGCGCTGGAGCGGCTGTACGCGCTCGATCTCTCCTTGCGCGTGCGCTACGAGGTGGCCGGAGCCGTCGGCAGCGATGTGCCGTTCTTTCTCTGGCCCGGGCCGCAGCTGGCGATGGGCCGCGGTCAGGTGCTCAAGCCGGTGGAGCTGCCGGCGCTGCATCTCGTGATCGCGATCCCCGACCTTGGGCTCAGCACCGCGGCGGTGTATCGCTGGCGCGACGAGGATGCCGAGGTGGGCGTCAAGGAGTTCGTGCCGAGGCTCCGCCGGCTGTCGGGCGCCGTTCAGTCGGCCGTGACGCCCGCCGACGTCGCGGCGCTGGTCACCAACGATCTCGAGGCGAGCGTCGTCGCTCGCCGGCCGCAGGTGGGTGAGCTCATCGCGCGCCTCCGAGACTCCGGCGCGCTGGCCGCCGCCATGACAGGGAGCGGCGCGGCCGTGTTCGGCCTGTTCGCCGGGGAGCAGGCGGCGCTGGCGGCGCGGGCGGCGCTGGCGCCCTCCCGCGCTTGGTACGTCACCGACCTGCAGCCGACCGCGCCCCGGCGCGCCTCCGGCGCGAGCGGGCGCGCCTCCGACACCGGGTGATACAATACCCTGCCGCTTCGCGGCGAGCGGCTGGTCGCCTCGCGGCGCCCCGGTCGTCAGGCGGTGGGGCGTAGCCAAGCGGTAAGGCACCGGGTTTTGGTCCCGGCATCCGGAGGTTCGAATCCTCCCGCCCCAGCCAGTTTCACTCGAGCCGCAAGGTGAGTCACATGAGCACGACACCAACACAGCGCCCGCCCCTCGCCGTGGTCATCCTCGCGGCCGGTCTCGGCACGCGCATGAAGTCCGACACCCCCAAGGTGCTGCACGAGGTCTGCGGCCGCCCCATGCTCGCCTATGTCATCGACGCCGCCCTGAGCGTGTCGCCCGAGCGCATCGTCGTCGTCACCGGCGCCGACCAGGAGGCGATCGGCGAGATCCTGCCGGTGGGGTGCGAGCGCGCTGTGCAGCGGGAGCGGCGCGGCACCGGCGATGCCGTACGTGCCGGGCTCGAGCCGCTGCGCGGCTTCGAGGGCGACGTCATGGTCCTCTACGGCGACGTACCGCTGGTTCACGGCGACTTCGTCGCCGCCCTCCGCCAGCGGCATCAAGACGCCGACGCCGCCGCGACGCTCACCACCGTGTGCCTCGACGACCCCGCCCACTACGGCCGCATCGTGCGCGACGCCGACGGCGGCATCGCGCGCATCGTCGAGTACAAGGACGCGACCCCCGACGAGCGCGCCATCGACGAGATCAACGTCGGCCTCTACGTGTTTCGCAGCGACGCCCTGCGCCCGGCGCTGGGGCGCCTCGGCAGCGCCAACGCCCAAGGCGAGCTGTACCTCACCGACGTCGTCCATCTGCTGCTCGACGCCGAGCATCGCGTCGCCACCCACGAGAGCGACGACCAAGAGATGTGCATGGGCGTCAATTCGCGCGTCGAGCTCTCGGTCGTGAGCGCGGCCATGCGCTGGCGTCTGCTCGAGCGCCTGATGCTCGCCGGCGTCACCGTCGAAGACCCGGACACGACTTTTGTCGACTGGGGCGTCGAGGTCGGCCGCGACACGCTGATCCGTGCCAACACGCACCTGCTGGGCCGTACCATCGTGGGCGCGGCCTGCGAGGTAGGCCCCAGCAGCTTCTTGCGCGGCGTCTTCGTCGGCGACCGCTCTCGCCTCGTGAGCTCGCACCTCCTTGAATGCGTGATCGGCTCGCGCTGCAGCGTCGGCCCCTTCGCCTATATCCGCCCCAACACCGTGCTCGCCGATGGTGCCAAGGCGGGCACCTTTGTCGAGATCAAGAACAGCCGCATCGGCGAGGGCAGCAAGGTCCCGCACCTGAGCTACGTGGGCGACGCGATCGTCGGGCGCGACAGCAATATCGCCGCCGGCAACATCACCGCCAACTACGACGGCTTCGACAAGCACGCCACCACGATCGGCGACGGGGTGCGCACCGGCAGCGACACGACGATCGTGGCGCCGGTCACCATCGGCGACGGCGCCTTCACGGCCGCCGGCTCGGTGATCACCCGCGACGTGCCGGCCGGGGCTCTCGGCGTCGCCCGCGACCAGCAGAAGAACATCGAAGGCTACGCCGAGCGCCGTGCGGCGCGGCGGCTGCGCGAGCAGGACGACGACGCCTGCTAGCCACCGCAGGCACACCGCTCACTTTGGTACAATCGTTGATCGGCCGGCAGCCAACACGGAAGAGAGGCAGAGGTGGCTGATAGCTCCTGCCAGGTGACCTCGTCGCAGAAGCGGCTCATGGTGTTCTCGGGGCGCAGCAACCCGGAGCTCGGCGAGCGCATCGCCGAGAAGCTCGGCCTCAACCTGGGCGGCGTGCTCCTCAAGACCTTCGCGAACGGGGAGATCTACGCCCGCTACTACGAGAGCATCCGCGGCGCCGACGCCTTCATCGTGCAATCGCCCAAGGACAACCTCAACGACGAGGTCATGGAGCTGCTCATCATGATCCAGGCGGCGCAGCTCGCCTCGGCGCGCCGCATCACCGCGGTCATGCCGTACTACCCGTACTCCCGGCAAGACAAGAAGAGCGCCGCCCGTGAGCCGATCACGGCGCGACTGGTCGCCACGCTCCTCGAGGCGGCGGGCGTCTACCGCGTCCTCTCGATGGACCTCCACCAGGGCCAGATCCAGGGGTTCTTCGAGAAGCCGGTCGACCACATGACCGCCGTGCCGATGCTCGCCGACTACTTTCGCTACAAGGACTTCGGCGGCACCCGGCTGGTCGCCGTCTCGGCCGACGCCGGGGGCGTCAAGCTGGCGAAGCGCTTCATCAACCGTATGCCCGACACCGAGCTCGCGGTGCTCACCAAGATGCGCCCCGAGCACAACCGCGCCGAGACGATGCACTTCATCGGCGACGTGCAGGACAAGATCGCGATCATCGTCGACGACATGATCGACACGGCAGGCTCCGTCACCAGCGCTGTCGACACGCTGTACGACAACGGCGCCAAAGAGGTCTACGTGACCGCCACACACGGCATCTTCAGCGGTCCGGCATTCGAGCGCCTCCGGCAGTCGCCGGTCAAAGAAGTGGTGGTGACCGACACGCTCCACGTCGAGCTCGGCCCCGACGACACCAAGATCAAGGTGCTCACGGTGGCCGATATCCTGGCGCGCACCATCAAGAACGTGTTCGAGGACGAGTCGGTGAGCGAACTGTTCGCCGGCGAGAATCAGCTCTTCTAGCAGGAGACTACGTATGGACACTGTCAGCCTCGTCGTGCACAAGCGCGACGTCACCGGTTCCCGCGCCTCACGGCGTCTGCGCAGGTCGGGTCTCATTCCCGGCGTGCTGTACGGCCACGGCAAAGAAGCGACGCTCATCGCCATCCCGCCACACGCGCTTCGTGACGCCCTCGCCACGGGCGGCGGCACGCACGCCGTCTTCGATGTGACCTTCGAGGGCCAGACGCGCGCCCACAAGGCCATCGTCAAGGAGATGGAGCTCGACCCCGTGAGGAGCAACGTCACCCACGTCGACCTCCAGGAGATCCGCCTCGACGAGACCATCGAGACCACGGTCGCGGTGCGCTTTGAGGGCGAGGCCGTGGGCGTCAAGACCGGCGGCATCCTCGACGAGGCGACGCGCGAGGTCCCGGTCAAGGGCATCGTCACGGCGATCCCCGAGTACCTCGCGCTCGACATCTCCGGACTCGACGTCAACGATACGGCCAAGGTGTCGGACCTCGTCGTGCCCGAGGGCATCGAGATCCTCATGGACGCAGACGAAGTGCTGTGCTCCGTGGTGCCGCCGCGCAAGGTCGAGGAAGAGGCCGAGGGCGAGGAAGCCGGCGCTGAAGAGGGCGTCACGCCGGCCGAGCCCGAGATCGTCGGCAAGGCCGACGAGGCGGGCGAGGCCTGACCGCCGTTCGCAGGCGGGACGCCTGACGGCGCGGCGCCGTGGCGCTCTTTCGCCCACAGCACGACGCGGACTACCTCATCGTCGGCCTGGGAAATCCCGGGCCGGCGTATGAGGGTACGCGTCACAACGTCGGCTACCAGGTGGTCGAGGAGCTGGCACGTCGCCACGGCTTTCCGCGCGCCAGACGCGGGTTCGACGGCCGCTGCGCCGAAGGCTTTGTCGGCGGCCGCCCCGTCATGCTGCTGCAGCCCACCACGTTCATGAACGATTCCGGCCGCAGCGTGGCCGCAGCCCTGCGCGCCCTCAAGCTGAAGCCGGCAGGCGTGCTGGTCGTGCACGACCACATCGACCTGCCGTTCGGCCGCTTGCGGCTGCTGGATGGTGGCGGCAGCGGCGGCCACAACGGCCTCAAGAGCATCACCGGGCTGGTCGGGCCCGGCTATCTGCGTCTGCGCGTCGGCGTCGACCGGCCTCCAAGCACGGATCCCGACGTGGTCGCGGACTACGTGCTCGACCGCTTCTCCGAGGGCAAGGTCGAGGTCCGCGAGCTGGTGAGCGCCGCCGCGGACGCGGTCGAGCTGCTACTGGACGCAGGGCTCGAGAGCGCCGCCAACCGCGTGAACGGGGGCGAGCGCTGACAGCGGATGCTGGCGCAGGTTCGGGGTCGCCGCCAGCACCTTCTCGCCGGGCAGGGTCGCGTTGGCGAGGGCCACGACGATAGCGTCCTGTGCGCTCGTGGCTCTGCCCCAGTCGACCGAGCCGCCGTTCGTGAGGATCGAGAAGGCGACCCGGTGGTCGTTGTCGCTCTTCACGTAGCCCGAGAGGCACACAGCCACGTTCAGGGTGCCGGTCTTGGCGTGTGCGTTGCCGGCTGCGGCGGTGCCCCGCATGCGCTCGCGCAAGGTGCCCTCCTTGCCGGCGATCGCCAGGGAGTCGTAGTAGACGTCGAAGTCGTCGCGCTGGCGCATCGCGCCGAGTATCTGGACGACGCCGTGGGCGGTGACGCGGTTCCCGTAGCTCAGGCCGGACCCGTCCTGCACCACGTAGGTGCCGGACTTGACGCCGCAGGCGCGCAGGGCCTCGCGGCTCGCCTCGGCGCCCGCCGCGGTGCTGCCCTCGCCGTAGAAGTCCTTGCCGAGCCCCTTCAGGAGCACCTCGGCGAAGAAGTTGTCGCTCTCCTGGTTCATGTGCTTGAGGATGCCGGGGAGCGCCGCCGAGTACTGGCGCTTCACGAGGCGCGTCGTGCTGAGGACTTTGCCGCTACCGGGCTTGCCGGTGACCTTGATGCCGGCGGCGCGGAGCGAGCTCGCGAACAGACGCGCCGCCCAGGTGGCGGGCGCGCTTACACGGTTGCCGTCGTCGAGCCCCTGGTTGCCCGACAGCGCCGACAGCGGGCCGCATTCGAGCCGCAGCTGCGGCGTCCACTGAGGCACTACCTGCAGCTTGTCGAACCATGACGCATCCCCGAGCACGCGGCCGCGGATCTTCTTGACGCCGTCTCGTTTGAGACGCTTCGCGAGCGCCTCGAACGACGCCGTGGTCATGTCGAGCACGCTGTGCTGGTAGGAGAGCGTCGAGAGGCTCGGGTCGCCGAGGCCGCGCAGAAAGACGTTGCCGTAGAGCACGCCGCCGTACACCGGCACGTCGGGGACGTACAGCTCGGTGGAGAAGCGGTGGTCGTCGTCCCAGTACCGGAGCGCGGCGGCGCTCGTCACGAGCTTCATGTTCGAGGCCGGAGCGAGCTCCGTGGAGGCGTTCCTGGAGTAGACGATCCGGGCCGCGTCGAGGTCCCATACATAAACGCCCACGCCAGAGCTGGCGACGCCGCTCTTC
>JBBQFA010000072.1:0-10039 GCA_038321515.1 Thermoleophilia bacterium
GAGATCGTGCGCCGCAAGCCGTACAGCGTCATCTTGTTCGACGAGATCGAGAAGGCGCACCCGGACGTGTTCAACATCCTCCTGCAGATCCTCGAGGACGGACGCCTCACCGACTCGCAAGGGCGCACGGTCGACTTCCGCAACGCCATCCTCATCATGACCAGCAACATCGGCGCCGAGATGATCACCAAGGACACGCCGCTGGGCTTCGGCCAGACGGCCAACCAGGGCATGACCTACGACGACATGAAGGGCCGCATCACCGGCGAGCTCAAGCGCGTCTTCAAGCCCGAGTTCCTCAACCGCGTCGACGAGGTCATCGTCTTTCACAAGCTCGAGCGCAGCGAGATCGGCGCGATCGTCGAGCTCATGATCGCGCGCCTGCAGACGCAACTGGACGTGAGCGGCGTCAAGCTGCAGCTCACCGACGCCGGCCGTGAGGTGCTGGTCGAGAAGGGCTTTGACCCGATGCTCGGCGCGCGCCCGCTGCGACGCGCCATCCAGCGCTACATCGAGGACAAGCTCAGCGACGCCATGCTCGAGAGCGCGTTTCCCGAGGGCACGGTCGTCCTGGTCGACGGCCAGAACGAGGATACGGTGCTGACCGTGAACGGCGACGTCGTCGGAGGCAGCGTCGAGCTGCCGATGGTCGGCCTCGACGAGCCGGTCGGACACCGCGTCGGCTCCGCGGGGCCGACGCCCGGCGGGGACGAAGGCCCCGACGCCGGCGGCGCGGCCGCCGGCGCCTGAGGCGGGTGGCGTGACAGCACTGCGACGCGCTGCGGCAGTGTAGGCCGGCGTGGCGAAGGCGCAGACGGTCTTCACCTGCGGCCAGTGCGGCCGCAGCGAGGCCAAGTGGCTCGGCCACTGTCCCGACTGCGGCGCCTGGGACTCGTTCGTCGAAGAGAAGGTCGCCCCGGCGGGCGGCGCCGGCTACGCCGGCAGAGCACGCCGCAAGAAGAGCGATGGCGGCGGTGGCACGGCCGCCGCCCCCATCCGTCTGTCCGAGGTCGTCTCGTCGGCGACCGAGCGCTTCTCCAGCGGCATCGATGAGCTCGACCGCGTGCTCGGCGGTGGGATCGTCCCGGGCTCGCTCGTCCTGGTCGGCGGCGAGCCGGGCATCGGCAAGTCCACGCTCCTGCTCCAGGTGCTCGACCATGTCGCCGCCGACCGCCGGGCATTGCTCGTCTGCGGCGAGGAGTCTGCGGCGCAGGTCAAGATGCGCGCCGAGCGCATCTGCCACGGCGCCGGCAACATCGACGTGTTTGCCGAGACCGAGCTGGAGACCGTGCTCGAGACCGTCGCCGCGGCGCGCCCGGCGCTCGTCGTCGTCGATTCGGTGCAGACGCTGTACAGCGACGCCTTCACCTCGGCGCCGGGCAGCGTGAGCCAGGTGCGTGAAGCGGCGGGCCGCTTTCTTCGCCTGGCCAAAGACACCGGCGCCGCCGTCTTCCTTGTCGGCCACGTCACCAAGGAGGGCGCGATCGCCGGCCCCAGAGTGCTGGAGCACATGGTCGACACGGTGCTCCAGTTTGAGGGCGACCGCTACCGCTTCTACCGCACCCTGCGCGCTGCCAAGAACCGTTTCGGTTCCACCAACGAACTCGGGATTTTCGAGATGACCGGCGAGGGACTGCTCACCGTGCCCGATCCGTCGGCACTCTTCTTGAGCGAATCCGGCCCCGCCGCGGGCTCGGCCGTACACGTCGCGGTCGAGGGCACGCGCTGCTTTCTCGTCGAGGTCCAGGCGCTCGTGAACCGCAGTGAACTGACGATGCCACGCCGCGTCGCGGTCGGTTTCGACCGCAACCGCCTGGCCATGCTGGTGGCCGTTCTCGGCCGCCACCTGAGACTGCCGTTGTCGGCGGCCGACATTTTTGTTACAATTGCAGGCGGAATACGCATCGACGAGCCCGCAGCGGACCTCGCGGTCGCCCTCGCCATCGCCTCGGCGCAGCGCGATACACCGCTCCCGCCGCGAGTTGCGGTGTTCGGGGAGATCAGCCTTACGGGCGAACTGCGATCCTGCAGCCAGAGCGAACGACGTGTCGCCGAGGCCGGCCGGTCCGGCTTCGACCGCATCGTCGTTCCCGCCGCCGATGCACGACGTGTCGGCGGCTCGGCCGCAGGCGCGGCCGACTTGCGCGGGGCTTTCGCCAGCCTCCTCGGTGACAGCACTCCGCGGCCGACCGCCGGGGCCACGAACGACGAGTGGGGGGTTTGATAACGTTGTATTCAGTCGGAGACAAGGTCGTCTATCCACATCACGGCGCCGGCAAGATCATGAAGATCGAGCAGAAGGACGTGCTCGGTCAGCAGCGCGACTACCTCACCATCCAGATCCTGCACAACGACATGACCGTCATGGTCCCGGTCGAGAACGCCGACCGCGCCGGCCTGCGCAAGGTCATCGAGTCGGACGTCGTCGAGCGCGTCCTCGAGGTTCTGCGCGGCGACCCCACCAAGATGCCCAAGAACTGGAGCCGTCGCTACAAGCACAACCGCGACAAGCTCAAGACCGGCGATATCTTCGAAGTGGCCGAAGTCGTGCGCAACTTGGCCATCCGTCACGCCGCCAAGGGGCTCTCCACCGGCGAGAAGCAGATGTTCTCCAAGGCCAAGAAGATCCTCGCCAGCGAGCTCATGTACGCACGCAATTTTGACGAAGACGAGGCCACCGCGTTCCTCGAGGACGTGCTCGAGAACATCCACTTCGACGAGTCCGTCCTTGTCGACGACCCCCGAGAGCCAGCCCCCGTCGTCTGAGGCCGGCTCCGCCGGCCGCTCGCGCAGGCCGCGAGGCGTGCTGGCGCCCGCCATTCGCGTGGTGCTGGCGCTGCTCGGCGCCCTCGCCGGGTACCAGATCGCCGATCGCATGCGCGAGTCTTCGTTCGCGCCCGGGCTCGACCAGAGCGGCAAGATCATCTGGCTGGTGGCCTTCACGGCCGCCGGCCTTCTCATCGGCTACGTCGGCGGCGTCCTGCTCTCGCGCCTCATGCGCCGCGGTCTCGACCACGTTGACGAGATCATGGTGCGCGCCACCGGCGCCGAGGTCGTGGTGGGCATCGGGGGTGTGGTCGTCGGTCTGATCATCGCCACCCTTATCAGCGTCGCCCTGGTCCGCATCCCCATCGTCGGGCCGTACCTCACGGTGCCGATCTATCTCCTTTCCGGCTACTTCACGGCGTACCTCGCCGCCAAGAAGCACATCGAGATCCTGCGCCTGCTGGGTGTGCGCGGCGCCTTCGAGGTGGTGCCGGGGCTCACGTCGGCCAAGCTCCTCGACTCCAGCGCCATCATCGACGGCCGCATCCTCGAGATCATCGAGACCGGCTTCGTCGAGGGTGAATTGCTCGTCCCCCGTTTCGTCGTCGAAGAGTTGCAGCGGCTCGCCGACTCCGCCGACGCCGAGAAGCGCGTGCGCGGCCGCCGCGGCCTCGACTTCGTCAAGCGGCTGCAGAACAGCTCGGGCGCCGTGCGCGTCGACAACGCCGACTACGCCGACATCGAGGCCGTCGACGCCAAGCTCGTGCGCCTCGGTCACGAGATCGGCGCCCAGATCATCAGCACCGATCACACGCTCGGCAAGGTCGCGGAGATCCAGGGCGTGAAGCTTCTGAACGTGAACGACCTCGCCAACTCCGTCAAGCCGGCGGTGCTCGCCGGCGAGTTCATCGAGGTCAAGATCCTGCGTGAAGGACGCGAGCGGGACCAGGGCGTCGGCTATCTCGACGACGGCACCATGATCGTCGTGGAGGCGGGCGCCGCACTGGTCGGCGCACGCGTGAAGGCCGAGGTGACCAGCGTGTTGCAGAGTCCCTCGGGCAAGATGATCTTCAGCCGCGTGGCTCCCGAGCCGCCGGCCGGACACTGACTGGGGGGATGGACGTGGAGGATCAGCAGCCCGGAGAGACCTGGGTCATCGTCGCCGCGGCCGGCGAGAGCCGCCGTATGGGACTGCCCGACGGGGAGTCCAAGCAGTTCCTGCTTCTCGGCGGCGAGCCCATCCTTTCGCACTCGGTGCGTCGTCTGCTTGCGATGAGCACGGTCGACGGCATCGTCGTCGTGCTTCACCCCTCGCACACCGTGCGCTTCGCCAACGAGCTCATGGCGTTCGACGACACCAAGCCGCTGCTCATCGCCGAGGGCGGCACGACGCGCTCCGACTCCGTGCGCGCGGGCTTGCTCGAGGTCCCTGCCGACGCGGCGGTCATCGCCGTCCACGACGGCGCGCGGCCGCTGTTTTCGCGGCGTGTCTTCGAGCGCTGCATCGCCGCCCTGGACACGGCTGACGGCGCCGTCCCGGCCATCGAGGTGAGCGACACGCTCAAACGCTGCGGCGAGGACTGCGCGGTGCTCGACACGGTCGACCGTAGCGGGATGTGGGCGGCGCAGACCCCTCAGGTCTTTCGCGCCGCCGCGCTGCGCGACGTGTACTCGCGCCTTGACCTCGACCGGGCCACGGACGACGCTGCGCTCCTCGAGCGCGGCGACTACAAGGTCAAGCTGGTAGGGTCTACGCCCGCCAACGTCAAGATCACCACGCCGGCGGACCTGCCGCTGGCCGGCGCGCTGCTCTCGTGGGAGGTGGAGGCAGACGTTTAGGGTCGGCAGCGGCTACGATGCCCATCGTTTCTGCGACGGGCGCGCCCTCGTGCTCTGCGGGGTCACTATCGACCACCCGCAAGGGCTCGCCGGGCACTCCGACGCCGACGTCGGCGTCCACGCGCTCATGGACGCCCTGCTCGGCGCCGCCGGCCTCGGCGACATCGGCGAGCTCTTCCCGGACACCGACCCCGTCTTCGAGGGTGCGTCGAGCCTTGTGCTGCTCGAGAAGGTCATGGCCTGGCTCACCAAGAACGGCTGGGAGGTCGCCAACGCCGACTTGACGCTGGTCTGCGAACGCCCGCGCCTCGCCGGCTACCGACTCGAGATGCGAGAGCGACTCTCTGCCGCAATCGGCGTCGCCAGCGATGCCGTGAGCGTCAAGGCGACGACCACCGAGGGCATGGGCTTCGAAGGCCGGGGCGAGGGCATCGCCGCCCTCGCCGTCTGCCTCCTCAGCCGTTAACGACGACGGCCCGCCGTAGCGGGCCGTCGAGCGCACTGCATTTGAGGCTCAGGAGGCCTTGTCGTTCTCGTTCTTGTCGACGGCCTTGGCGTCGACCTTCACGTCGTCGGCGGCATCGTCGGTGTCGTCGCCCAGTCCCTGCTTGAACCCACGGATACTCTGGCCCATCGAGCGGCCGAGCTTGGGCAGGCGCGTAGCGCCGAAGAGCAGCAGGACCACCAGGGCGATGATGATGAGTTCTGGTGCACCGAGGTTGGGCATTTCGCAGTCTCCTGTCTGTGAACGCGACGCGGTCGCGGGCAGCTGGCCAAGCGGGTGACACTCTCGTCTTCATCACTGTAAGGCTCCGCCCGGGGGCAATCAAGTCGGCGAGCGATCTACAGAGGCCCGCGAGAGCTCGTCATCCGATGACCGGCGCCGGGACCGGGAGGCGAGGGAGGGGCCGGGCCTCGCGGCCCGGTCCCTCCCGTTCTGGTCTTGGTGATGCGCCGTCCGGCGCCGGCTCGTCAGACCTTGCTCACGCCTTCCAGACGGCGATGTCGCCGACGTTGATGTCCTTGCGTGCGTCGACGGGGCCCATCTTCTGCGGCAGGTACCCTGTCTTCTCGACGAGGATCGTGTACTCGCCGGGCTCCACGTCGCGGAGCCAGAAGTCGCCGTAGCTGTCGGTCGTCGCCTCGTACACCCTGCCGTTGCCGACCTTCTGCGCCGTGACCCTGGCGGCCTCGGTGCACTCGTCCACGTCCGGCTCGAACACGGCGCCGGCGATGAACGGCTTGGGCAGGCCTATGTGGTACACGCGCGGCTTGACGTCCAGCCCCGGCTTGAGCGGCTCGGCCTTGGCGATGAGCTCCTTGATCTCCGGATCGCTGTCATCGCCGAACCGAAACGCCCCGGTCGGGCAAGCGTCGACGCAGCGCGGCTCGGTCCAGCCGTCGTCCAGCAGGTGCGCGCAGAAGGTGCACTTCTGGGCGATGTTCAGCGAGTCGTTGAAGTAGATGACGTCCTCATACGGGCACGCCGACAGGCAGAGCTGGTTGCCGCGGCACCTGGCGGGGTCGATGATCACGGCTCCGTCGTCGCGCTTGTAGATCGCGTTGACATTGCAGGCCGGGATGCACGGTGCCTCGTCGCAGTGCTGGCAGATGCTGTGCAGGTAGGTGACTTTCACCTTCGGCACCTGACCGCGCACCATGTCGGTGATCTTGTTCCAGAACTGCCCCGTGTCCGGTTGCGGTTTGGCGATGGGTGACCAGTCGTTGCCGACGTGCTCGTCCTTGCAGGCCACCTGGCAGTTGTAGCAGCCGTTGCAGATGTCGAGGTCGATGACGAGGACCTTGCCCATCATTCACCCCCCCAGATGCAGGCTTCCAGACCGGGACCGGCACAGGGGTGGAACGGCTTCTCGAAGGCCTCCGGATACTTGCGCTTGAGCTCCTCCATGTCGGTCTTCTCGATGTCGACGAGAAAGCCGCTCACGGCGTGACCGACGGCGTTCTTGCTGGTGGTGTTGCGCGGCACGATGGTGTTGATCGCGCCGCCGCGGTCGATCTCGCCGGGGACGATGGGGTCCCACTTGGCGCCGTGGTCGATGTACACGATGTCGGGCATGATGCGCTCGGTGACGTAGGCGCCGGCGAGCACCGTGCCGCGCTCGTTGAAGATCGAGACGATGTCACCGTGGCGAATGCCGCGCTGCTCGGCCATGGACGGGTGCAGCCAGACCGGGTGGTACTGGTAGCCGTCGGGACCGGTGACCTTGCAGGTCTCGATCTCGCGGAGCCAGGTGATGTCCTCGTGCTGGGAGTGCACGCTCCAGCGCGGATGGTTGGAGATCACGAGCAGCGGATACTTGTCGGAGCGCTTGGTGCCGATGGTCTCCTCGTGGCTGATGCCCTGGGCGACCCACTTGGGCACCGGTGGCCGCTCGAGGTCGTCGGGGAAGTTCTCCAGCAGACCGGTGGCCTCGAACTCGAGCTTGCCGGTCGGCGTGGTGAGTGGGTACTTCTCCGGGTCCTTGTAGAAGTTGTAGAAGCCGGCGGGCACGTCCTCCCAGCCGTCGGCGGTGGGCACCGCGTAGTAGCCCTTCTCGTTGAGCTCTTCCCAGCTGATGAGGTCGTCGCAGCGGGAGGTCTCGTAGCCGTACTTGATGAGCTCCGGGATCGTCTTGCCGCCGGTGTACTCCTCCTTGAGGCCGAGGCGCTCGGCGATCATGACGGCGATCTCGTAGTCGCTGTAGCTCTCGCCGATCGGCTCGATGCACTTGTGCTCGGGGTAGAGCAGGTTGTACTGGCCGCTGAAGATGTCGCCGGCGATGTCGTCCTCTTCGAGCTTGGTGTTCACGGGGAGGATGATGTCGGCCATCAGGCAGTCGTTCTCGAGCCAAGGGTGCTGGGCGAACATGAACTCGATGTCGGGGTGGCGCATGGCGCGGACGTAGTCGTTGCCGCCGTTCCAGCACGTGATCCAGCTCGGCGAGTCGGTCCAGACCATGTGGATCTTGGAACAGCCGTCGGCCGGATACTTGTAGTGCACGAACTGGTTGGCGCGGTCGGCGGTCTCGGACTCGCAGCCCCACCAGTCGCACTCGCCCTCGAGGATGCCCTTGGGCACGAAGGTCTTGGGGAGGAACGACGGGTGGTTGGTCTCGTCGGGATGGCCGCCGGTATAGGCGCTGCGCAGGTTGGGCACGCGCAGGGGCATGGGCTGCGCATACTGGTCGGGCTTGTCGAAGAGGCCCCACTCGATCATCTTGGCCTGGTTCGCGCCCGGCTTGCCGAGGCCTTGCATGGCGAGGCAGATGCACTGCAGGCGGGCCGGCTCGGTGGCGTAGGGGCCGCGGATGCCGGGGCCGCCGTTGCCGATGACCACAGTCGTGCGCTTGCTCGCCCATTCTTTGGCCAGAGCCTTGATGGTGCGTGAGGGCACGCCGCAGATGGCGGACGCCCACTCCGGCGTCTTCTTGACGCCGTCCTCTTCGCCCATGACGTAGGCCTCGAACTTGTCGACGCCCACGGCGTGCGTGGCGAGGTACTCCTTGTCGTAGGTGCCGTCCTTGAACCACTGGTAACAGATGCCCAGGTACATGGCGGCGTCGGTGTTCGGCAGCACCGGGATCCACCGGTCGGCGTGCACGGCGGCCGCATAGTTGAGGTCGGGGCACACGTAGATCTGCTTGATGCCGATCTCGCTCCACCAGTAGCTCAGGCGGCTGGGCAGCTGACCCTGCCAACCCCAGGGGGTGGTCTCCTGGTCACAGCCCCAGAACAGAAGGAGCTCGGCGTTCTTGGCGATGTCCCAGAGCAGGTTGCTCTGCTGGCCCTGGCCGACGGGTTCACAGCCCCAGAAGTGCTTGCTGCCCCACCACCAGCCTTCCCAGCTGTCGGGCTGGCGCATCTGCAGCGTGAAGCCGCCCCACTCGCGGAGCAGCTTGCGGCCGGCTCCGTGGCAGGCCTGCACGACCTTGTTCTCGCCGTGCTGGTCGCACTGGTAGAGCAGCGCCGTCGGGCCGTACTTCTCCTTGATGCGGTTCATCTCGCTGGTGATCACGTCGAGCGCCTTGTCCCAGGAGATGCGCTTGAACTTGCTCACGCCGCGGTTCTGTGGGTTGCGCTCGCCGTCGGGGTCGAAATCGACGCGCATCATCGGGTAGCGGATGCGGGCCGGGGAGTACACGCGCTTCTTGTACGCGAGGCTGTACGGAGGGATGAGGGTCTTCATGCTGGGCTCGAAGGTGCTGCCCCGCACTTCCATCTTCCACGGGTTAAGGTCTTCCTTCTTGTACTTCCAGTCGTAGTGCATCGGGCGGATGCGGACGATCTTGCCGTCCTTGACGTCCACCATCGAAGCGTTGGAGCCGTTCTCCGGCACACCGCAGAAGCTGATGTCCCGGATCAGCGTCTTCTCGCCAGAGGCTCCCGATGTCGTCCTGTCTTCTGCCATACCGTGACCTCCGCTCGTCGCTGGCTTGGGCCGTCGCGGGGCCGGGATGGGAGGGGCTCCACGGGACGTTGTCCGCAATGCGGATTAGCTCGACCGCATTACGGGCATGTTCCACCCCTCGGACCTTACTGTCAAGTGCGGAGAGCCGTTGCGAGGACGCGCTTTGGGGAGGGGCCGGCGGGTGCGACGATGTGCCCGCTGCCGTCTCGGCCAGAGCGCCTCCCTCGGGGGCGCGGGCGCCGTGAGGCGTCCTCGAGCCGACTCCGTCAGTACTGCCGCAGCGCGTCGAGCCGAACGGCGAGGAACCGCGCCAGGCCGGCGCCGTCCTCGAGCCCGAAGCGATGCTCGTGCTCGAGGTTCGCATCGGTGACGAGAGCCATCGCCTCGCCGGGCGCGCACCGGGGCTCGGCGTGACCGGCGCCGACGCGGAACAGCTCGACGCGGTGCGGCGCCGTGCGTTTGTAGCCCTCGGCGACCACGAGGTCGAAGCCGGCAAAGTAGCGCCGCACGATGTCGGCGAGCGGCATCTCGCCGTCCAGGCGAGTGATGAAGGCGAGTCGCTCGGGTGAGGCGATAGCGTAGGCGCGGGCGCCGGCCTGGCCGTGCCGCCACGAGTCCTTGCCGGGGTGATCGATCTCAAAGCTGTGCGCGTCGTGCTTGACGGTGCCGACGCGCAGCCCGAGCTTCACGAGCTCGGGGACGACCTTCTCGATGAGCGTCGTCTTGCCCGAGTCGCTCTTGCCGACGATGGCGACGAGGGCCGGCTGAGTGCCGGGGCCGGTCGGGTCCGCGCTCGCTGCGTCGGTGCGCTCGGTCTCGCGACGCGCTGCTTCGTAGTCGTCCATGGTGTTGATGTTATGGAACAACGCGTCGTCAGGAAAGCGGACCTCGACGACGCGCACGTCGGGCAGGATGCTGACGATGCGATGCCTGCCCGCGTCGAGCACCGCCGTCATCGGCGCGAGACATGCCGGCCCGTACGCCGCGAACAGCGGCTGATGGTACTTCGCCCCGATCGCCGGGAGC
>JBBQFA010000073.1:0-10024 GCA_038321515.1 Thermoleophilia bacterium
GGTTTGGGCCAAAGAGCGCCGGTCCGGAGCGTGCGCCCACCTGCGTGTGACGGGCTCCGTAGACGCGCGACGGCCCCCGTGTTTCACGTGAAACACGGGGGCCGTCATCGTTCTTCGTCAGCGGACGGTCGTCCGCGGCAACACCCCCGAGAGAACTCTCGGCGGCGCCGGTGCGTGCGTCAGTAGCTCGCGCCGCCCATCATGCCGTTGCCGTAGCCGGTGCCCTGGCTGCCGGCGCCCGAGCCGGGACCGGCACAACCAACGCCGCCGTCTGCTCCACCGCAGGACCCTGCGCCGCCCATCATGCCGCCCTGGCCGCCGCGTGCACCCGGGCCAGTGCCCGCGGGCACCTCGATGCCGAAGTCCTTGAAGAGCTTACGCATGTCGTTCCAGTGCTCCTGGCGCAGCTTCGTCAAAGCGTTCTGGGCGTCGGCGCTCGTGGGATTATCGCGGTACTCGACGCTCCACGCCTGCATCTCAGCCTGATGCTCTGTGCGAAGACCCTGCATCGCCTGCACTGCCTTGGGGTCGCTCATCAGCTTGCCGCAGGCGGCCCGTCCTTTGGACGCCTTCGTCGTCTGCGTCGCGCCATAGGCCACAGCCACTACCGACAGGCCGAGCACGGCGACGGCCATCGCGATCAGAATCGTCTTCCAGTGTCTCCTCATACAGCCACTCCTTCCTCCGGGCGCGGTCTGCGCGCCTCGATTCGCACGTCCGCGGCTATCGCCGCCAGGCGGCGCCGCCCATTTCGACTCTGATGATACTCCGAACTTGTGAAGAACCTGTGGGGCCTGTCGGCGTGACGGGTGACCACACCGCTCGAGCCTTCTCAGGACGCCTTCGCCGGCCTGCTAGGATCAGCGGACCGACTATGAGCCCACGAAGCAGGGTACAGACAGAAGGCTGACATCGACCAGTGGAGGACACTGTGAACCAGGAAGACGTCCTGCGAGCCCTCTCTACCGTCAAGGACCCGGAGCTGCGACGAGACATCGTCGACCTCGGCATGGTCCGCGACGTCGTTGCCGACGATCGACGCCTCGGCGCTACGATCGTGCTCACCACGGCCGGCTGCCCGCTGCGCAATCAGATACGGGCCGAGGCCGAACAGGCGCTCGCGGCCATCGCCGGCGACCGGGCCGTGGAGGTGAAGCTCGACGCGATGTCGTGCGACGAGCGAGACGCCCTGGCCGACAGGCTCAAAGGGCGCGACCAGCTCGTGCACTCGCTCTTCGGCCCAGGCTCGAAGACCCGCACCATCGCCGTCGCCAGCGGCAAGGGCGGGGTCGGCAAGAGCACCGTCACCGTGAATCTGGCGACCGCGCTCGCGGCTCAGGGCTACGCGGTGGCGCTCATCGACGCCGACGTCTACGGGCCGACCGTCCCCCTCATGATGGGCCTCGCCGCCGTGCCGCCGGAGACGCATGAAGGCAAGATGCTCCCGCCGGAGGCCCACGGCGTAAAGGTCGTCTCCATGGGCTTCTTTCTGCCCGACAACGAGCCGGTCGTGTGGCGCGGCCCCATGCTCGGCCGCGCCATCGAGCAGTTTCTCGGCGACGTCTTGTGGGGCAGCCCGGACTTTCTGCTCATCGATCTGCCGCCTGGCACGGGCGACATCGCCTTGACGGTCGCCCAGATGATCCCCGGCGCCGAGCTCATCATCGTCACCACTCCCCAGGAGGCGGCGGCGCGCACCGCCATCAAGGCCGCCAAGATGGCGCAGATGACGAAACAGCGCGTCCTCGGCGTCGTTGAGAACATGTCTTACTTCGTCTGCCCCTCCTGCAACGAGCGGCACTACATCTTCGGCCGCGGAGGTGCCTTTGAGATCGCCCGCCTCATGAATGCGCGCCTGCTCGGCCGCATCCCGCTCGATGAGGCGACGCGCGAGGGCGGTGACCGCGGTACGCCCGCCGCCCTCGACCCGTCCACGCCCGTGGGCGCGGCGTTCGCGGACATAGCCCGCGCCGTCCTGCAGCCGGACACAGAGGCGGCAGCGGCAGGCGCCGATCCGGAGTTGTGACGACCGCCTGACTCCCGCGGCGGACAGAAGTCTCCTAGTTTCCTAGGACTTGTTCATGACGGAATGTCCTACTCCGTCAGGGTCCAGTCGCCCCGAGGGCGTGCCGAACGGGGGTACCCGCTCTCGCTCCTGTTCTGCGACCTCGACCACTTCAAGGGATACAACGACCGTCTCGGGCACGTTGCCGGCGACCGGGAGATGCGTGCCGTCGCCGGCGTCCTTCTGCGCTCGATCCGACAGGTCGACCTGGCTGCACGATACGGCTGAGAGGAGCTCACGGTCATCCTCATCGACACACCTGGGGAGGCGGCCATCGAAGTGGCCGAGCGGATACGCGCCGGCGTGGCGGAGCTCGATCTCGGCGGAGCCGACCACGCCATCACGGTGAGCATCGGCACCGCCGCGTTCCCCGCCGACTCAACGGTCGTGGAGGAACTGGTCGACACGTCGGATTGGGCCATGTACCTGGCCAAGCGCCAAGGGCGCGCGCGCATGGTGCCGTTCCGCAGCGGCACCGCGGATGCCGCCCGCACCCCTCGCAGCGACGACTAGGCGCGCGCGTCGACGGCTGCCAATGCAGGCCGTTCAGGCTTCCTCTGGGGCTCGTACCTATCCATTTCCCGTCAGTCGGTCGACGGGCGAAGGATTCCGCGTAGAATTAGTGAACTTCTGTTCGCCCGCCCACCCCCGGCACACCCCACCGCATGCGCGTAGGAAGAGCGAACGGCGAAGATTGGCTCCGTCTCGGCGAAGCGGCCGGAGCCCTCGGCGTGAGCCTCAACACGGTCCGCCGCTGGAGCGACTCGGGCAACCTGACCTGCTACCGCAGCCCCGGAGGCCACCGCCGGTACCGCAGGAGCGATGTCGAGTCTCTGCTTCGGCTCGAGGACGTCGGCCCTTCCGCACCCGCCACGCCGACAAGTCCGAGCGACCGATCGGGCGTCCCCGACTTCGATGCGCTCCGGGCGCCTCTGGGCGCCCTCGCCCGAGTCGCCACTGACGGTGTCGGCGCGGCAGCGTGCCGGATCTCGCTGGCTGCGCCCGGAGGTCGGCATTGGGTGCTCGCCGTGCCGGGCTGGCCGGCCGGCGACCCCGCGACGGCCGGCAGCGGGAGCGATGCCTCGCCGGCCGTCGGCGAGGTTCTTCGCACGGGCCGCCGGCTCGTGATCGCCGACCTCGAGACCACCAGCCTCCTCAGCCGCGACGAGGCCGCCGCCCATCGTGCCCGCGGCGACCAGGCGCTGCTCGCCGTGCCAATGGCCCTCCACGGCCGCCTGGGCGGAGTCCTGGAGCTCGTCGAGACGCGCCTGCCACGGTCGTTCAGCGGGGCCAACGTGGCCTTTGCGGAGTTCATGGCCCGCCAAGCTGAGCGCGTGATCTCGGGTGACGACGACTCGACCAGCCTGCATCGCGAAGTCACGCAGATCGCTGAGCCGATCGCCGGCTTCAGCGCGCCCGCAACGGCGAGCGACGCGGAGACCCTGGTGCGCGCCGCACTGCGCACGCTGCAAGAACAAGCCGGCGTGGCGGCTTGTGCCCTGTATCGCCTGGAGAACGGTATCGCGACGCCCTTCGCGAGCGACGGCGGCGCCCCGGTCGACGGCGGCGCCCCTTGGCGGCTTGACGAGTATCCGCCGGCGGCCGCGGCGGCCGCGAGCGGGTCGGCGGTGATCGCGGGGCAGGATCAAGACGGCCTCCTGGAGCCGGAGGCTGCCGCACGCTTCCTCGAAGCGCGCGGCCTCGCCGGCGCAGTCCTCGCGCCTCTCCTGTTCTGGGGCGAGCTGGTCGGTATCCTGGAGCTCGGTACGAGCGATCCTGCCGGCCTGCCGGCGGCGGCTCAGGTGGCCCGAGTCACCGCCGACCTGCTCGCCGTCACGCTGGGCAGCGGCGACGTCGTCAAGCGGCTGCAGCGCCGCAATCGCGACCTGGCCCTGGTGATCGCGGCGGGCCTCGAAGACACGGCGCGCCTGAGCACCGACGAGGTGCTGCACGCTGTCGCCCAGCGCATCTCGGAGCTGACGCACTCCCCGGTGGCGGACATCTACGCCGTGGAGGGCGATACGCTCCGCGCACTCGTGAGCTACGACGGCGGCCGCTTCGATACCGAGTGGGAGGGGGTGGTCATGCCGCTCCCCCGCTATCCGTGCAGCCGGCGGGCGGTGGAGACGGGTGAGATCGCCATTGCCGCCAGCCTCGAGGATCCGATCCTGGCGGGAGACGGGCGCTATTCCCTCGAGAAATGGGGTTACCAGTCGCAGCTGTCGCTGCCGCTCGTGTCCGGAGGCAGGGTGATCGGACTCGTCGAGCTCTCCGACTACCAGCCACGCGACTTCGCCGCCGACCTCGACCTGATCCGGGGACTGGGCCAGGTGGCGGCACACGCTCTCGAGAACGCCGCCCTGTTCGAGCAGGTGGAGCGGCGCAGCCGGATCCTGAACGAGCTGGTGGAGCTGGGGGCGCTGACGAGCAGCACCCGCGAACTCGACACGCTGCTGAAGCGCGTCGCGGAGCGACTGCTCGGCGCCGTCGATGCGGCAAACTGCGACATCCACCGGATGAGCGACGACGGGCTGCGCTGCGTCGCATGCTTTGACCGCAGCGGCCACGACCCCGACGCGATCGGCACGCTGCTCGACCCAGCGAGGTACCCGACGCTCGTGGCCGCGATGAACGGCCACCAAGTGCTCATCATCACGAGCCCCGACGATCCGCAGCTGAGCGAAGCGGAGCGCAGGATGTACCGCGACCACGGATTCGCCAGCGAGGTGTCCATACCCCTGGTCGTGAACGACGAGCTGTACGGCCTTCTGGACATCTACGACACCAGGGAGCGCGACTACGGCGAGTACCTCAGCTTCTTGCGCAGCGCCGGTCAGACGCTGGCCGGGGCGTTCGAGAGCGCCCTCCTCTTTGACCAGCTCGAACGCCGCTCGAGCGTCCTGCGCGACATCGTCGAACTCGGAGCCGTCGCTTCTCAGGCTCACGACCTCAATGAGGTGCTCACCGCCCTTGCCGAGCGGCTCCGTGACACCATCGGCGCGGCCGACTGCGACATCTTCACCCTTCAGGGTGACAAGCTCCGCTGCCTCGTGAGCGCCGACCGCGACGGGATCGACGCCGGCGTCGTCGGCCACGTCCTGGACATCGACAAGTTCCCGGCCACGGCCATGGCCGTGCACAGTGGACAGGCCGTGGCCGTGGCCAGTCTCGACGATCCGCGGCTCACCGACGACGAGCGCGCGGACATGGGCAAGTACGGCTACCAGAGCGAGCTCTGCATCCCGCTGCTCGGCGGCGAGCGGGTGATCGGCCTGATCGACGTCTTCGACACGCGGCCGCGCGACTACGCCGAGTACAGCGACTATCTGCGCAGCGTCGGGCAGACGGCCGCCGGCGCGATCGAGAATGCCTTGCTCCTCGACGAGCTCAAGCACCGCAACGCCGCGCTCACCGAGCTCGTCGACCTCGGCGAGGCGGTCTCCGGCGCCGGCGGCCTCACGCAACTTGTCCGCTCGGTGGGTCCCCGGCTCGTCGCACGCATGGAGGCCCACGGCTGCCAGGTCTTCATCCTGCGTGGCGACACACTGTACTGCGTGCTCACGTACGACAACGGGGAGTTCTTCGACGACTACGCCGACCGGCCCCTCGACCTCAGTCTCTTCCCCAGCACGCGAGAGGCGATCGAGCAGCGGACGGCGCTGGTGATCGAGAGCCCCGACGACCCGCGCCTCAGCGACTATGAGCGCGACCTCTACGCCGACTCGGGGTCGCGGAGCAAGATCTGCGTGCCGCTCGTCCTCAACGACCGGGTCGTCGGCCTGCTCGGCGTGTACGACCATCGCCGCCGCGACTATGCGGAGCACAGCGACTTCCTGCTCCGGGTCGGCCAGATCATGGCCGGAGCCTTCGAGTAGGCCGTCCTTCTCGAGAAGCTCGAAGACAGCAACCAGCCGCTCGGGATCCTCGTCCAGTCGGGCATCGAGTTCGGCGGGTCCCTCGACCCCGACGAGGTGCTGGAGAGCGTGGCGCGGCGGCTGTGCGCCGCCACCGCCGCGCCCAACTGCGACATCTTCACCGTGCAAGGAGAGACCCTGCGCTGCGTCTGCAGCATCGCCCGCGGCGTCGCCGACCCCGACTACGTCGGCACCGAGTACCCGCTGGCGCAGTTGGGGCTCGCCGGACTGGCTCTCGAATCACGCCAACCCCTGGTGGCCGAGGACCTGGCCAATGACCCGCGAGTCTCCGCGTTCGAGCGCGACGAGTACCGCCGCTGGGGCCATCAGGCGGCGCTCGACCTCCCGCTGATCAGCCGCGGCGAGGTCATCGGACTGGCCGAGATCCACGACGACCACCCCCGCGACTTCGAGCGTCTCGACTATCTGCACAGCCTTGCCCAAGTCGCGGCCGCCGCCGTCAAGGACGAGCTCGTCGACAAGGCGGCCTGGGCGATGTATCTGGTAAAGCGACGCGGGCGCAACAAGGTGATGGCCTTCAGCGCCGAGCATGGTGGTGAGACCCCCGAGCAGGCGGCGCTCGTGAGCGGCGACCACGTTGCCGTGATGGGCGAGGTCGTCGCCGCAAGAGAGGCCTACCGGCAGCGGCGGCGCTCGGCGATCACCCAGGTCGCGCTGGGAGTGGGCCGCGACCTCGAGGTCCCGGCCGAGGAGATCCACGCGGCCATCGGTGCCGCCGAAGCGGACGAGGACGAGCCGATCGGGCCGGCGCGACTGATCGTCGCGCTCGCGACGGCCTACCAGGAGCTCGTGGCGGAGCGCCCTTATCGGTCGCGCATCTCCGAGGCGGAGGCTTTGGACGAGCTGCTCAAATGCCCGGAGCTCAGCGCGGACGACGATCTCGCGCGAGCCTTCGCGCGGGTGCTCACGCGCCCCTCGTAGGCGGAGGAGGGCCCCGGCGGTCCCGGGCGGACGTCCACGTCCGGCCGGCCGGCCACCGGGGCCGCAACCTCGACCTCACCGCAGACGCCGCGCCCGGCAGGGCGCCGTCAGGCGGTGAGAAAGGAGCAGAGGTACTCGCCGACATCCCTGTCGGCGTCGGAGAAGTGCAGTGTCTTGAGGAGCCGGCAGAGGGTCTGGTCGTCACTCACGACCGTCGCCCCGAGATGCTCGTAGCGACAGAGTACCTCATCCGCTGCCAGTTCCTTCTCCTCGCGCGTCACTTCGTCCTCCCAGAACGTTCCCAATGCTCCAGCGATAGTGTCGTCCGAAGGGCGGCTGAGCACCATGGGACTCGTGTTTAGGGAGGGGTGCCCAGGGCCCGCGGGAACGCCGGGGCGGCTGCCTCAGAAGTACGACCTGAGCACGCCGCGGCGGCGCACGTCGACGGTCGCGCAGTGAAAGCCGCCGCCGATCGTCTCGAAGTCCCAGAAGGGGCACTCGATGGGCTCGAAGCCCCACTCCTTGAGCTTGCGGATGAAGCGGCCCTCGCCGGCCGACACGACGACGCGGGTCTCGTCGAGCATCACCACGTTCATCATGATCCAGCGGCTGCAGTTGTACATCAGGTGCGCCGCGGGCATCTCGGGCTCCGGGCACACGAGGATGTCCCAGCCGGCCTTCTCGAACATCTCCGGCACCTTGGCCACACGCTCCGGGTTGACCAGGAGCTTGCCGGGCGCCAGCGGCGAGAACGTGGCGTCGATGTGCATCGGGTGCGTGTCGTGGATCTCGACCTCGTGGACGGCGTACTCGTCGCCGAGGTGGCGCTGCAACCAGTCGATGCCGAAGCGGTTGCAGCAGCTCGAGCGGGCGATGAAGACGTCGCGGCCACATTTGATCGCGTCGGCCGCGTCGAACATGGGCTCGAACTCGGTGGGCAAGAAGCGCTGGGGCTCGTCCTCCTCGGGGGCGACGAAGCCCGGCGAGAAGCTGGCGCTCGAGAGCGCCGGCGGCGGCGCGGCGACCCAGCGGGCGCCGCCGCGAAAGTACTCCTTGCAGAGCTCGCGGTACGCGAGCCGCTCCGTAGACCGGCTGCGCCAGCCCATCGGGGCCTCGATGATCTGGTCGCCGATGACGAGCAGAACGTCGCGCGGCATGAGCGCGTAGCAGCTGCTCTTGATCTCCCAGTCGGGGGAGCTGAGCGGGCGCTCGTAGGCGTACGGTTCGGGCCGGCGGACCGTCACGCCGGCCTGCTCGAGGAGGTCGACGAAGGCCTCCACATCCCGCTCCGCCTTCTTCAGCATCTCCGCCGGCCACGGCGTGCCGCCGTGCTGCTTGAAGAAGTCCCACTGGGACTTGTCGTGCACGACCGCCGGCATGATCACGTCCCAGGGCGGTACCAAGGTGTTGTCGTCGACCCGCCCGACGATGATCTCCTCGAGCGGGTCCCACTCATTGAAGGTGTTGACGACCGGCTGCGAGCCGGGCGGCGGTGTCTGCTCGTTCACGTGCTCCTCCTCAGGACTGCGCCGCGCGCGCAGCGAATGCGCGCGGGGGTGGACGTTGGCGTGGGCCGCCGAGCGGGCCGTTCAGGCGAGCCGGCCCGCGACACCGGCGACGATCTCGGCGGCGACCCGCGCCGCCACGGCTGCTGGTCCGCTGCCGCCGATCCCCGGCCCGACGCCGCAGATGTCGGCGGCGGCGAGCAGGGCGGTCGCGACGACGGCCACGCCGGCGGCGAGCTCCCGCGCGGAGACGCCGACCGCGTCGGAGACTCCCTCCAGAACAGAGAGGTCGACCGAGAGATAGACGGCCTCGGTGCCGGTGGCCGCGATGTCGACGGCCTCCTGGGCGACAGTCGTCATGCCGTCTCGGGCGATGTCGGCGACGCTGTACGTGGAGACGCCGAGGCCGTCGAGGACGCGGCGGGCGGGCCCGTCCGGCGGAGCCGCCCGCCCGCCGACCAGCACCAGGTTGGCCGGTGCGACGACGCCCATCTCGAGCGCTCGAGCCCAGCGCGACGACGCCCCGTACAGCGGGTCGGGCGCGATGTCGTAGCTCGGGCTGAACGCGACGATGCCCAGTCGGCCGCGAAGCTTGCCCGAGAGCACCTGCAGCACCGGCAGGCTCACGACACCGTCGCCGCCGAGGACCAGCGGCATGGCGCCGACGGCGAGGATGTCGGCGAGCCGTTCGTGCGCGCGCACGAAGGTCGCCCCCAGATCGCCTTCGTCGACGCGCACGTTGCCGTAGTCCGCGGCGCGAAGGGCGGCGTCTCCGGCGCCCGCCCACCCGGCGTATGCCGCGGAGGCGGCTCGCACCCCCGCGGGGCCGTCTGCCGAACCGCCTACCGCTACGCCGAGGACGGCCAGCGCGAAGCCGGCCAGCGCGACGGCCTCATCGACCTGCGGGAAGCCCATGAGACCGGACCCGGCCAGCCTGACGGCCGGCGATCCGCCGGCCGCATCCCAGAGCCGTCTGATCTCGCCCGGTCCCATCGATGCGTCACCAGCGGCGCGTCACGCGCTGCCGATCGACGTTCTCTTCGATCAGCTCGATACCGAGCCCAGGCCCATCGGACACGTCGAGCCACGAGACGCCGCCGACGACCTCCTGCCGAAGACCGCGGCCGATGTCGTGCGTCAGGCCGCCCGGCCGCCACGGCAGGTCGGCGTCGCAATGCGTGGCGTTCGCCAGCGCCACGCTGAGGTGGAAGTGCGCCGCGAGCGCGAAGGAGCTCTCGCCCATATTGCCCATCATCACGCTGATGCCGGCCGCCTCGGCTATGGCGTTGACCTTGAGCGCGCCCAGGATGCCGCCGGTCTTCATGAGCTTCACGACGAAGATGTCGCAGGCGCCTGCCTTGGCGCAGGCCAGCGCCTCGCGCGGACCGCGCACGCTCTCGTCGAGCGCGATCGGAACGTCCACGTGGTCGCGCACGAAGCGCGCCGCCTCGAGGTCATCCATGCGCACGGGCTGCTCGACGAACTCAGGGCCGTAGGGCTCGAGCAGCTTGATGGCGCGCACCGCGGTCTTCGCGTCCCACCAGCCCTGGTTGGCGTCCACGGTGATGCGCGCGTCCGGGCCTGCGGCCTCGCGCACC
>JBBQFA010000074.1:0-9950 GCA_038321515.1 Thermoleophilia bacterium
GAGGTTGGTGGCGTCGGTCATGTCGCCGTAGTGCATGAAGAAGCTGCCGCCGGGCAGGTGCGGGTCTTTGTAGAGGTGATCGACCCGGTCGGTGTTGAAGAGGCTCGCCCGGCGCTTGATGCCGTGGACCGTGTAGCCCTCGCGGAGCAGGAGCTCCGCCAGATATGCGCCATCCTGGCCCGTGACGCCGGTGATCAGCGCGGTCTTGCTCATGTGGCCTCCAGGGCCGAGGCGCGCGACGGACGGCCTATGGCCGGCGCGTCACGCGCGATTCTCCAGATACCACTCGTAGGCACGGCGGACGCCGTCCTCGAGCGCGACGGTGGGCGCCCAGCCGAAGGCCTTGAGGCGCCCCGCGTCCATCAGCTTGCGCGGCGTTCCGTCGGGCTTGGACGCGTCCCACTCGACGGCGCCATCGTAGCCGACGACCCGTTGCACGAGGGCGGCGAGCTCACGAATCGTGAGGTCCTCGCCGCAGCCCACGTTGAGCATGCCGTCGGGCACGTCGGCCGCGTGCACGTTCTGCAGACAGAACGTCACCGCGCGGCCGACGTCGTCGACGTACAGGAACTCGCGTCGCGGCGAGCCGCTTCCCCAAAGGGTGACAGGTGACCCCGTGCGCTTCGCGTCGTCGAACTTGCGGATCATCGCCGGCAGCACGTGGCTGGTCTGCAGATCGAAGTTGTCGCCGGGGCCGTACAGGTTGGTCGGCATCAGCGAGAGGTAGTCGGTGCCATGCTCGCGGTTGAGGCTGCGGCACATCTCGATGCCGGCGATCTTGGCGATCGCGTAGGCGCGGTTGGTCTCTTCAAGAGGGCCGGTGAGCAGGTACTCCTCCCTCAGCGGCTGCGGCGCTTCGCGAGGGTAGATACACGAGCTGCCGAGAAAGATCAGGCGCCGGACGCCGTGCCGGAACGCCTCGCCGATGATGTTGAGCTCGATCAGCAGGTTCTGCTCGACGAACTCCCAGGGCTGCTCCCAGTTGGCGAGGATGCCGCCAACCTTGGCGGCTGCGACGATGACTGCCTCGGGCCGCTCAGCGGCGAAGAAACTGCGCGTCGCTGCCTGGTCGGTGAGGTCGAGCTCGCGAAAGTCGCGCTCGATGAGGTTCTCAAAGCCCTGCTCGCGCAACGCCCGGTGGATGGAGCTGCCCACGAGGCCGGTGTGCCCGGCAAGATAGATGCGCGAGCCCGGGCCGACGCTGCGCGTCTTGGAGGTGGCGTCGCTGCTCATGCACCGGAGTGTATCAGCAGCGTGCAGGCCGGCCGCGGGCGTGCCCCCGCCGTTCAGCAAACGTCACCCGCCGTCGCTCATCGTAAACGACGTTAACTGTCGGCGGAGTTGGCAGCATGAACAACGTCGTGGCAACGAGATTCCCCCAGGAGACGGTCGACGCTCTCGACGCGGCTGCCCGCCGGCGCTTGCGCGAAGTGATCGACGAACGCTTGGCCAACGACCCGCGTCTCGGCAAGCGCCTCTCCGGCGTCCGGGAGGCTCTGACAGACCGCCCGCTCTGGAGCTACCGCTCGGGTGACTACCGCATCGTCTACGCGTTCAGCGAGACCGAGCTCTGGATCCTGGTCGTGCGGGTCGCTGCCGGCTACGCGCCGAGCGGGACCAACTCCAGGTCGGTCTGCGCGAAGTCGTTGCCGACACAGAGTAGCGGCAGGCCCGAGAGCTTGGCGACGGCGTAGGTGAGGCAGTCGCCAAAGCTCAGGCCTGCCGGGTGGCGGCCCTTGCCGTAGCGCGCGAACGCGAGGGCGGCCTGGCGCCAGTGGTCGTCACCAAAGGGGACGGCGTGAACGTCGAACTCCACCAGAAACCCGCGGAGGTCGGCCAGACCGTGTGAGCCCACCCTCGCCTGCATCACCACCGCCGCCTCGGCCAGCGTCGGAGCCCCGGCCGCAGAAGGCGAAGCCAGGACGAGGATTCGCGCGAGCTCCGACGCGTTCGCCTCCCCGAGAAGAACCGCGATGACGGCCGAAGTGTCGACGATCATACGCCGTCGGAGCCGTAGCCCAGGATCTCGTCGTCGGCATGCGGATCGTGAGGCCGACCGCGAAGCTCTGCGGGCACATGTGGCCACACTTCGGTCTCCAGCCACTGCAGCGCCTCGGCGACGCGCGCCTCAGGGTCGATGCCGCTCGCCAGCCGCCGGCGACGCTCCTCGAGCGCCACGCGGATCGCCTGCGTCTTAGACTCGCCGGCGAGCTGCGCGACCTCGGCCGCGAGCCTCTCGACTTCAGCGTTCTTGATGGTGAGGGCCACGTTCATCTCCCCGTGAGTATCGCGCTGCTGCCATGGTACCTGCAAGGCACCATACAGTAAACGAGGTTGACGTTGGTGGCGTGCGCTGGGTGACGTTGGCGCGCGCGGGGTTCACGCGTCGTCGCGTACCTCAGTCGGCGACGGCCGCCGGCCGGAAGGACCTACGTCGTCTGACTCGCGGCAGCACCAGTGGTGCTTCCCGTGGTGCCGCGAGTGGTGCTGCGGGTGGTATCACCAGTGGTGCCGGGAGTGGTGCCACCGCCCGCCCAGACAATGTCGTGACCACGACGCTCCATCTGGGCGCCGCGTCGTCAGCTCTGCTACGGCAGCGCCTCCATAGGCAGAAGCCCCGCCAGGCTCTCGAACTCGGGGTCCTTGTGCATGAGCACGGCGCCGGCGCGGAGGGCGAACGCCGCTATCAGGGCGTCGGCAAACGAGATGCGATGCCCGGCCTTCAGGCGTGCTGCCGTGAGCACCGTGGCCTCGTCCATGCCCCAAACGATGGTGACGTCGAGTTGTTTGAGCAACGCGACGCGACGATCGGCCTCCGCCGGACCGTCATCACGCAAGGTGACGTAGTGCATCTCCAGCAGGACCGGCCACGGCATCAGCGTGGTGCCGCTGCGGAGCACGTCTTCGACGCGGTCGGCGCCGGCCTCGTCCTCGATCAACGTGAAGACCGCCGAGGTGTCGAGCAGGATCGGTGACTGCTCAGGAGGACTCGTCGCGATCACGATCCGCCCTCCGCTCCACCAGAAGCTGCTCGGTCAGGTGTCGTCCCCTGCCGCTACCGCGCAACGCGGTGATCGGGTCCCCAGACACAGGGACCACTCTGATCGTCTCGCCGTCGTCCAGCCACACCAGCCGCGAGCCGCCGTCGATGTGGTAGCGCTTGCGTATGGCCGCCGGCACGACGGTCTGCCCTCTCTTGGTCACAGCAGTCTCCATATGGACACCTCCATCATCGTAGTATGCAAGGCATACAACGATAACGCAAGGCGTGCTGCAGAAGTGACATCGCTTCGTTCGCCCGTGAGTGTAGACCCGCGAGACATGCCGGCAAAAGAGTGACGATCGGCAGGAGTGGTAGACATTGCCACGCAGGGGGCGCGCACGGGCGCCGGCCACGCTACCCGCGCTCAGGCGTCGAGCGGGTGCCGTCAGCGCAGGCCGGCGTAGCGGGCGAAGCCTCGGCCGGCAGTGACGAGCTCCGCGTCTAGATCGATGGCGATGGCCGCGAGGTGCGTGTCGGAGACGTGCTCGGCCTTGGCGCCGGAGTGGCGGCAGGCGCGGCGAGCATGGCCTGCACGAACCCGAGGGCGTCGTCGAGCGAACTGGGCCGCACATGGATGCGCGGGTTGGTGACGATGCGCAGGAAGCCCGCGATGGGAGGCGCCGTCAACGCTACCTGCTCCGGACCCATGAGCGCTCCCTCGAGCCACTCCCGATACCGCGCGCCGGCCGGCGTGTCGTCGCGAGCGGCGTAGACGAGCAAGTCGTGCGACGGCCGCCGGCCGGAAGGACCTATGTCGTCTGGCTCGTGGCACCACGAGTGGTGCCACCAGTGGTGCTTCCGGTGGTGCTGCGGATGGCCCACCAGTGGTGCCGCCAGTGGTGCCACCGCCCGCACAGACAATGGCGTGACCACGACGCCGGCGCGCACGGCGAGCGCCGCGATGGGGCATCGGCCAACGAGATGCGCGATGCCCGGCCTTCAGGCGTGGCGCAGTGAGCACCGTGGCCTCGTCCATGCCCCAGGCGATGGTGACGTCGAGGTGTCGAGCAGGGTCGGTGACTGCTCAGGAGGACTCGTCGCGATCACGATCCGCTCTCCGCTCCACCAGAAGCTGCTCGGTCAGGTGTCGTCCCCTGCCGCTGCCGCGCAACGCGGTGATCGGGTCCCCGGATACCGTGCGACCCGCCTACAGCTCCCCGTCGACAGTCTCGGGGTGCCGGCGCAGCCAGGTCAAGAGCGCATCGCGGACGTCGCTCACGTCCGTGGCGCGGCGTGCGCAGATCTCGTAGAGCTCCGGCGTGGTGACCTCGTCGTAGAAGTGGACCAGACGATTGCGGTAGCCGGCCATCTCGACCAGCGCGGCCCCGTGCGCCACATCGAGCACGTCCGCCTGCTGCAGCGAGACCGCGACCTGTTTGTATTCCAGGACGCCCTGGCCGACGCCCTTGGCGAGGATGTGCCGCGCCAGGTCGAAGAGACCCTCGAGGGCGCGGCGCAGATACGACTCGGCGGCGGCGACATCGCGACGGTCACGAGAGAACTCGGCGAGGCTGTCGAGCGGCAGCGCGGCGATACCGCGCAGCATCTCGTCGACCAGCGCCGACCTATGCACGATGGTCGCCGCCCTCACCTTGCCTGGGCTCACAGCTCGCTCCCTACGGTCTGGCGCCACTGTTCGCGCAGGTACGGCGCCAGGTCGGCGGCCCGGCGCAGGTAGTAGAGCTGCGCCTCGGCCTCGGCATCCGGATCGGGGGCGATGAGCAGCTCGCCGCGCACGACATCGGCGGCAAGAAACGCGTTGGCCTCGGGAAGAACGACGAGATCGACGCGCTCGACGCCGAACAGGATCTCGAGCCCCTGCATCAACCGCACGCGGTCGCGCGCTGACAGCCGGTTGCCACGCAGAGGCTGCACGCCGATGTCCACATCCGAGCCGGGGTGAGCGGGTACCTCTACGGCGAGGGCGCCGGGCGCGGGATCGCCGGCACCGGTGACGCGTGCGGCGATCTCGGCGGCGCGGCTACCGAACGCATAGACGGCCGCGAGACCGTGTTCGGTGCAGAGTGCTTGGAGGCTGCTGGCAAAGCCTGATCCCATGCCGGCATTATCGCACAGCGCCGACCACCGATGAGATCCTGGTCCAGGAAGCCCTTGAAGCCTTGGTCGTCCTTGGGGGACTCGGCGGCCGCTACGCGCGCATGTACGAGGTGCAGGCGCGCGCCTACGCGACGGAGTAGCTCGGGCCTGCGGCGGCGGTGCGCCTCACCGACGCCGAGGCCGAGGCCGAGACCCGCGGGCTGGCATCGGAGGCCGAGGGCTGAGATCGGGGCCCGAGGAGCCGACACCAAGGTATGCAGTCGCGCGGTCGGCACCACTGGTGGCACCACTGGCGGCATCACTGGCGGCACCACCTACGGCACCACTGGTGATGCCACAGCCGGCAGCATCAATGGTCCTCCCTGCCGCGCGCCGGGTCGACCGGCCTTGGCGAGACCAACGTCACCTCTTGGGGGCCTTGTCACCCGCTTACGCAGCGCGCGCCTACACCAGCCCGGTGGCGAGGAGTTCGACGACCTCGTCCGCGCGGGGCAGGTGCGTCGCCCGCGCGCAAGCCTGCCGGAGGGATTCTGGCGTCAGCCCGCTCCATCAGACGCCGACGGGCTTCTGCTGGGCGCGCTGCTCGAAGAGCGCCCGGCGTCTGCTGGAGTCGATCCTCGAGCTCGAGATCGGCGAGGGCACGGAGAGGGCTCTCGCGGAGACGGATCTCGCCGAGTGAGGCTCGTCTTCTCGGAGCACGCCTGGGAGGACTCCCTGTACTGGCAGAAGACCGACCGCGCGGTCGTGCGGCGCATCGACGCGCTCATCCGGGACGTCCGGCGCAGCCCCCACAACGGCATCGGCAAGCCGGAGCCCTTACAGTATGCAACTGCTGGCACTGGTCGCGACGCATCACCGGCGAGCACCGTCTCGTATACAAGGTGGCTGGCTCGGCCGAGGGCGCCGACAACGCCGAGGGTGGCATTGTTCTCATCGCACAACTGCGCTACCACTACTGACGAGCCGCATCGAAGCCGACGCGTACGTGCGTAGGGCCGGGCGCTGCTCGAGCGCCCGGCCCTACGCAACACACTCGCTCAAACAGGCGGCGCGAAGGCGACGAAGAACGCCGCCAGACCCAGCATCATCGCGACGACCGCGGCCACCGCCGTCGCGGTGCCGCCCTTGGCGTCGGCGTCGGCGTCGCCGAGCTCTCCCGACGCCCACAGCTCGAGCGCGGGGGCTTCTGTGCACGGATCCCCGGCGTTCAAATGCACTGTCGATCCCATCGTCTGCCCCTTCGTCGTGGCCGCTGCCGCAAACCTGCTCCTGCTCTGCAAGACGTATCGACGACGACGGACGAAATCCTTACGGTACGTCCGTTTAGGGAGTCATACCCAAGGCGGTCAGGAAGGTGGCGTTGGCCGGGCGGCGCAGAGGATCGGGGGTCGGGCGACCGGGCGGCGCCACGACGGCGGGTCAGGCGCCGCGGATGCGGGCGAGCAGCGCGTCGACCAACTGCCCCTCGGGCAGCGCCTCGACGCGCTCGCCGTGGTCGAAGAGCCAGCCCTCGCCGGCGCCGGCGGCGATGCCGTAGTCGGCGTGCTTTGCCTCCTCGGGGCCGTTGACGCGGCAGCCCATCACGGCGACGGTGATCACTCGGTCGGCGAGGTCGGGCTCGAAGCCGAGGCGGCGCTCGACCTCCTCGGTGAGGCCGACGATGTCGACCTCCGTGCGGCCGCAAGTGGGGCACGAGATCACGTCTGGGCCGCGCCGCCGCAGGCCCAGCGCGGCGAGGATATTCCAGGCGACCCTGACCTCTTCGACGGGGTCGCCGGTCAGGCTAACCCGGATCGTGTCGCCGATGCCGTCGGCGAGCAACGCACCGATACCGACGGCGCTCTTGATCGTGCCGCTCCAGACGGTGCCGGCCTCGGTGACGCCGACGTGCAGCGGCGCGTCACTGCGCGTTGCCAACAACCGGTAGGCGGCGATGGTGTCGGGCACGGATGACGACTTCACGCTCAGTTTGTAGGCCGTGAAGCCCCAGTCGTCCAGGCGGCCGGCCCAGCGCAGGGCCGCCTCGACGAGCGCGCCCGGCGCGTCTGTCGCAGCGCGGTCGCGCAGGTCACGCGGCAGCGAGCCGGCGTTGACGCCTATTCGGATCGCGACGGGCGTCTCGGCCGGGGTCACGGGTGGGCCGGCCGGCGCAGCCTCGCCGGCGACCGCGGGCGCCGCCCCGGACACGCGGTTCTCGCCCGGCGCCGCAGGCACCCGGGCCTCCGCCGCCGCACGCACGATCTCGCGCATGTGCTTCTCCCCCATCGTCCCGGGATTGATGCGAACCGCGGCAGCGCCGGCGGCGATCGCCGCCAGTGCCAGGCGCCAGTCGTAGTGGATGTCGGCGATGATCGGGACGGGCGGACCGGCGGCGAGCGCCGGAGCCTCGCGCACGAGGCGCGCGAACGCCGGCGCCTCCTCGGCCGTGGGCAGACTCACGCGCACGAGCTCGCAGCCGGCGGCCACGAGGCCACGCACCTGGGCCAGCGTCGCGTCCGCGTCGCCGGTGCGGGTGCAGGTCATCGACTGCACGCTCACCGGGGCGCCGCCGCCGACGGGCACGGCGCCGACCAGGATGCGCCGCGTGTTAGGCATGAAGACCGCTCGGCGCCGGCGCCGCAGGCGCTCCGGCGCTCGGCCGGAACCACGTCCACGTGCGGGCGAGGCCCTCGCTCAGGCTCGTCGTCGCCTCCCAGCCGAGCACCCACCTGGCGCGCCCGACGTCGGCGCGCGAGCGCCTGATATCCCCCTCGCGCACCTCCTCGTGCCGGCGCGCCAGCGGGGCGCCCGAACACCTTTCGATCTCCTCGAGAAGGCTGAGTAGGCTCGTCTCCCTCCCGGACCCCACGTTGACCACCGCAATGCCCGCAAGAGGCCTCTGGAGGGCTCTGATGAGGGACTTCACGACGTCATCCACATAGACGAAGTCACGTGTCTGTTCGCCGTCGCCATAGACGGTCACCGTCCCGCCTGCGGCCGCGGCGTCAAGAAAGCGGCTGATCACGCCCGAGTAGGCCGAGCCGGGGTCCTGCCGCGGCCCGTACACATTGAAGAAGCGCAGGCAGGCGGCGGCGAGCTGCCCGGCGTCGCCGGCGCTCGCGCAGACCTGCTCCGCGGCGAGCTTCGCCCCGGCATAGGGGCTCAGCGGCCGCGCCGTCAGCGTCTCCACGACAGGCAGCTCCGCCGCGTCGCCGTACACGGCGCAGCTCGAGGCGAGCACGAAGCGCGGCACCTCGGCGTCGACCGCCTCGCGCAGCGCGTTCACGGTGCCGCCGTGCGTCACGGAGTTGCAGCCCACGGGATCCTCGAGCGAGCGTGTCACCGAGGCGATGGCCGCGAGATGCACCACACCCGAGCAGCCGCCCACGGCGTCGCGCATGCGCACCTCGTCGCGCACGTCTCCCTCGATCACCTGCAGCCCGCCGCCGTGGGTGGCGGCAAGGCGCCAGGCGCTGTCGAGGTTCTTCTCCTTGCCGGTGCTGAAGTCGTCGAGCACGCGCACGTCATTGCCGCCCTCGAGGAGCGCGTCGACGAGGTGAGACCCGATGAACCCGGCGCCGCCGGTGACCAGAGTGATGCCGTCCATGCCCGCATCTTAGTTCAGGACGGGCCGGCACGTCGCACGCCGATGCGTCGCGAGGCCGAGCGCTCCGCCCGCCCCACCGCAGCCGATCAGCCGCCGAAGAGCCGCTTCACGTCGTTGAACGTGAGAAAGATGAAGAGCATCACGAGCAGCACCATGCCGAAGGCCACCATACGCTCGAGCACCTTGGCGTTGACACGCCGCCCGCGCACCTTCTCGACGAGGTTCATGACGATGTGGCCGCCGTCGAACGGCAGGATCGGCAGCAGGTTCATGAGCCCGAGGTTGAAGCTGAGGAAGGCGAGCAAGATCGGATACCAGCTCTCCTGCACCGCCTGTCGGCTGACGTCGATGATGCCCAGCGGGCCGACGGCTCCGTCGGGCCCCGTCGCGCTGATCTTGCCGCTGAACAGCCACCAGAAGCCGGTGAAGGTACCCACGACGACATCCTTGAAGCCCGAGAGCCCGAGCTTGACCGCCTCGATGGGTCCGGGCCGGTCGCGACTGACCCCGGCACGGACGCCAAGATAGCCGCTACCGGGCGCCTGCGGATTGTCGATCAGCGTGACGCTGACGGTGCGCTCAGGCCCGCCGGCCTCAGGCCGGTAACTGAGCGCGATCGCCTTGCCCGGATTGGCACGGAAGTAGGCGGATGCCTGGTCCCACGCGGTCCACGTCTGCCCATCGGCGCCGATGATGGTGTCTCCGGCCACGAGGCCGGCCTTGGCCGCCGGGGCGCCGCTCACGACCTCTTCGAGCGTGAGCGTCGCCTTGGGGACGCCCTGGATGCCGATGAACAGGATGAGGATCACCGCCGCCGCCAGGAAGTTCATGAACGGGCCGGCGGCGATCGTGACGTTGCGCTTCCAGACCGCCTTCTTGTAGTAGACGCGGTCGCCGGTGCCCTCGGGCACCTCTTCCTCCGGCGTCATCCCGCTGATCTTGCAGAAGCCGCCGAGCGGGATGATGCCGACGCCGTACTCGGTCTCGCCGCGGGTCCGCCGCAGGGCCGCCGGCGGGAAGCCAACGTAGAACTTCTCGACGCGCATGCCGAACGCCTTGGCGGCGATGAAGTGGCCGAACTCGTGCACGGTGATCAGCAGCGCCAGCCCGAGGATCGCGACCAGCCAGACCCACTGCCCCAAGACCAGCGCGACCACCACGGCCCCGCCGAGAACGAGCGACCACGGGCTGATGGCACGCTTCGGCTCGGCCGGCTCGGGCGGCGGCGACGTCGACGGCGCGGCCGGCTCGGGCGGCGACGAG
>JBBQFA010000075.1:0-9930 GCA_038321515.1 Thermoleophilia bacterium
GGGCCGACTCAGGCAGGCGCTACATGAGCCTCGAGGTGATCGCCAGGACGCTGGCGCCGCCGAGCCCTGAAGCGACCATGGAGGTGGCGATGCTGGCAGCCTGAAGCGTCACGAAGCGAGGGTGACCCTGCGGTCAAACTCGTACACCACTTGACGGGACGCGACCGCTTGGGCGTCTCGACCAGAGCAGACGGTACCAATCGGCCGATGACCTCAGTCGTCGCCGTAGTACTTGCTATGCGCCCAGTCCGCCAAGTGGTCGACTGCATTTGACAGCTCGTACTTGTCTTCGACCGAGAGGCTGCTCGCCATCAGGTCCCAGGTTCCGTCGCCGGGGGACTCGTCAAACTTCGAGGTGTCCATCAGCGCCAGAATCGTCTCTGCCCAGCCACTTGCAGAGTCATCGAGGTCGGGCGTCTGCTGGATCCGGAGCACCTTGGCGCACTCGGAGAAAGCGTCGACGATGCTCTCCGTCTCGCCCTTCGGATGTGGCAGCATCAAGGCTCTGCGAGCGTCGCGGAGCTTCTCCGCAAGGTGCACGTAGTCCTCGTTGATCATCCCGACTCCTCTCGTAGCTACAGGCAGCCTACGACCTATCTCGGACAGCGGCAACAGGGCGCCGGCAGCTGGGCACGGCCCGGTCGGACGCTCTTGAGCGCTGCCGCCGCTGAACGCCCGGGACTGCTGGCGCGCCCACGCCGGTGCTCAGACGAGCTCCTCACCGGCGTGCGGCCCGGGCCCCATATCCCACACCGAGTCGACAGTGATGCGCACCACGTACTTCATCGGCGGCAGGTGGAGCTGTTCGCTGATGACTTCGAGCTTCTTCCCGACCGAGTCGAACACCTCGCCGTGGTCGATGAGCTCGGCGCGGCCCTTCACCTGCATCGCCACCTTGCGCTCAGGATCGTGGATGCCCACCGCAACCCTGGGGTCGTGCTCGATGTTCTCGCGCGTCTTGTGGCTGAACATATCGGCGAAGTAGAGGTGCTCGTCGTCGAGCAGGGCACCGCTGCCCTTGATAGATACGTTGGGCGTGCCGTCTGGTCCTACGGTGGCTACCCAGACGTTGTGGCCACCGACGAGAAGGTCGTGCAGTTCCTGCGGGATGCTCGTCATGACGGTTTCTCCTGTCTTTCGCTCGAGTTCACGGTACCCATCTCATGCGTCTGGGCGTCCTGCGTCAACGCCGGTCTTGAGCCCGAGAGCCTTGGAGTTGCGTTGCAATACGATGAACTGAAGGTTCCCGCCGCCATCCCTTTCCACTCCGCTTCCGCGGCGGACTCGCCGCCTCAGCCGTCGATGACGAAGCTCTGCAATGGTCCCAGCAGACGCTTGCTGCGGCGCGAGACGTGCGGCAGACGGGTGAGCCGATGGCCCATTTGCTCACCCGCCTGCCGCCGCTCGAACTGCTCGTAGGCGATCGGCTTCCAGAGGTCGTCGATGAGAGCCGTCGGATCGCCGACCAGCTCTTCGAGCGGGCGCTCCAGGTGTTCCGACCAGAGGCGCCGGCGCGTCGTGTTCGCCAGCTCCGGGTCGCAGGAAGCGACGTTGACTTCTGTGTCGTTGAAGAGTGAGTGGTCGTTCAGGTTGGCCGAACCGACGGTGAGCAAGCGGTCGTCGACGATGGCCACCTTGGCGTGCACGTAGATCGGCTGCTGACGGCCTTCGTGGCGGCCCCAGATGGTGCAGGCGAGGAATCGGCCTTCGTCGCGGTCCGCCTGAACCAGCACCCCAAGCTGCCCGAGCGTGTTGTCGCGACCGCTGTTCGGCCGTGCCGGCAGCACGACGAGCAGGCGGAAGGCGTCGCTCGGCGGGTGCAGCAGCTTGTCGCGCAGGATGGCGACGATCTCACTCGACCAGAGGAACTGGTTCTCGATGTAGATGAGCCGCTCCGCGGAACGCAGGGCGCGCACGTACGCTTCGAGGATGCTGAACCTGCCGGCCGGCACCGATGTGTAGATGCGCTCCGGTATGGTGCTCAGGAGCTGCGCGGTGACGGTGCCGGCGGGCGCAGGGGTCTCCGTCTTCGGCAGCCGCTCGCCGGTCACTTCGTGCCAGCGCATCTTCACGTGATCGGCGACGTCGGCCACGATCGGTCCCCGCAGTTCAGTCGCCACGTCATGCCAGCCGACGCCTTCGCGCAGCCGGTGCTCGGGCGAGTCGTAGCGGTCGCTAGGCCGGTCTGTGAGGTCGATCCCGCCGACGAAGGCCACCTCGTCGTCGACGACGACGAGCTTCTCGTGGTGCGTGTGCATCGGGCGTTCGCGCGCGTCGAGTGCACACTTGATGTGCGTGCCCGCGCAGAGCTCGTCTCGCTGACGTCGCACGTCGCGGCGCGAGGGCTTGAGAACCGGCAGTGGCGGTCCCGCCCAGAGCAGGACGCGGATCTCGCAGCCGCGCGCGTCGAGCTCTGCCAGCAGATTCCGGAGGGTGAGGCGCTCGCCGTCCCGTAGGAGCGCGAAGTCGGCGGTGATCGACCAGTCGGCGAGCATGACGTGGGAACGGGCGCCCCGCAGCGCCGCTGCGATGCGCGGCAACGCAGCGGCACCGTCGATCAGCACATCGACTGACGTGCCGTCTCGGGGCGGTGGCTCGCCGGGGACCCATGGGGACCTGTCCGCTGGGTGCAGGGCGTGGGCTTGACCCAAGCGTCTGAGGCGCCGTTCGTGGTGGGCGGCATACACGCGCTCCGCGCCGTCGCCCACACGGCGGTCCACGGCGGAGAGGAGAGTTCTGAAGGGAGGCATATCAGGGAGACTGTCTCCGCGAGCCCCTGCTTCTAAGCCGATATGCCCCAGGCGGGGCTGGCGCGACCGCTCCGGCTGAGCCCCCGAGGGCCGAGTCCGGGTCGTCAGCGCGGCCGCTGATTGCTCTCACATCGCCAAGGTAGCCCTGAGTCCGGTGTCGAGCGTGACACGGACAGCGAGATGGGGGACGGCAGAGGTGGAGGTGCGTCGTGTGCGGAGTCGGCCGCCCTCAGGCATCTGCCATCACCGCGCGATGTTCACGGCCCGCGCGACGATCACGGCCAGGGTCGCGAAGGAGAGCACGCTCTCCACGCCCATGGCGAGCTTGGCCCACTTCGAATAGGGCATCGCGTCTGTGGGCGAGAAAGCGATGGAGCTCGTCAGTGAGACGTAGACATAGTCGTAGAAGCTCGGCTTCCACGTGGCCGGGCTGAGTCCTTGCTGGTCGGCCTGCTGCTGCGGAAAGACAAAGTCGGGGTAGCGGTCCAAGTAGCCGTCGGCCCGAGCTTCCGGACCGCCTCCATCGAGCTCCCAGTAGAGCAGCGCGAAGACGCCGAGGTTGACGAGCCAGAGGGCGAGACCGGCGAACAACAGTCCCGGCGGCCCGAGCGACGAGCCCAGGAAGACTCCGCGCGCCAGCAGCACGAGACTCACCGCATTGGCGACGACGAGCAGCGCGATGAGCGCGCGCGACAGGATGCGGGCCACGAGCCCGGGCTCGTCCCGAACCTCGTACACGGCGATAGAGGCCGCCAGCAGCGCCGTCGCGACTAGCGGCATCAGCCAGAACGGGTGGAGGCGCAGGCTGTGCGCGACCCACGCCTGGCCGGCGATGATGACGGCGGCGGCCACGAACACCGGCCGGCGCGACTCAGGATCGGTCTTGCATCTCCACTGTGGCCCCGTGACCATACGGCCCCTTCCTTGGCTACCGACGCCAACTCTACGTCAGTCGACGGCAAGCGTGTGCGCCAGGGGAGGCCGTGCCGCCTCTTCGCCGGCGCCAAATGGGACTACACAAGGCAGGATGGCGCCACGCCCGCTGCTTCGCGCGCTTGACGACATGCGGCCGGTCCGGGAGCCGGCGAAGGAGACGCGGCGCCGGGCGCGAACGAAGATTGACACGCCGCCTTCTCATAGGTGTAGCGTGTGTACACAGCCAGCTCCATTTCGGAGACGGGATGAGGCGAAAGACTCACTCAGGGGGACCTACGTCATGCGCACACTGAAGAGGATGCCACTCACCGTAGTGCTCCTGACGCTCGCGCTGGCGGTCATGCTGGCAGTGCCGGCGATGAGCCTGGCCGCGCAACCGACGGTGAACCTTGGAACAGCCTCCTCCTACGGGATCCTGGCTGGCGAGACGATCACCAATACCGGAGCGACCACGGTCACCGGAGATATCGGACTCTACCCCGGGACTGCCTTTCCCGGGCAGGCGAGCGTGACCGTGAACGGGGCCGTGAACATCAACAACGCTGCCGCAAACCAGGCCAAGCTCGACCTCGTGACCGCCTACAACGACGCCGCCGGACGCACGCCGGTCACCACGATCGCCACTGAGCTCGGCGGGACGACCGTGAAGCCCGGGGTCTACAACTCGTCCTCCGGCACCTTCGAGATCACGGGCACGCTCACGCTCGACGCCCAAGGCGACCCCAACGCTGTCTTCATCTTCCAGATGAGTTCCACGCTCGTCACCGCATCCGGCAGCAATGTCAGCCTTTTGAACGGCGCCCGCTTCTGCCGCGTCTTCTGGCAGGTCGGGAGCTCCGCCACCTTGGGCACGAACTCCAGTTTCGTGGGGCACATCTTCGCTCTCACGTCCATCGCCGCCCAGACCGGCGCGACGGTGCAAGGACAGCTGTTGGCACGGAATGGCGAGGTCACGCTCGACACCAACACGATCACTAACGGGATCTGTGGGACCTCTCCCACACCCACACCCACACCCACACCGACCACGACGCCCTCACCGACCACGACGCCCTCACCGACCACGACGCCCTCACCGACCACGACGCCCTCACCGACCACGACGCCCTCACCGACCCCGACCAGCACGGCGGTCCCGGGCCTGCCGACGACGGGGTATCCACCCAGTGGCCCCGGCGCGTCTTGGCTGCTCGTGACCGGCGTCTTCGCGGCCGGCGTGACGCTGCTGTTCGCGGCCTGGAGACTTCGTGCCGCTTCGCTCCGGCGCAGATAGCTGGCAAGCGCCGACGACGGCCACCACCCGGCGGTCGCGAGCGGCAAGGAGGAGACGAGCGCGGCAGCTTGCCCGCAGGCGAGCTGTCGCGCTCGTCTGCCTGATCGGTGCCCTTGTCGCCCTGGCCGCGGGTGTCAACCTGCTCATCACGCCGGCTCGCAGCCTCCTCCGTGAGGCGACGTCGCGCGACCCGAGCGTGGCCGTCGCGCGTCAGTCGCCGAAGGTCACCTACGCGCGACCAGCGCGACTGATCATCCCCAAGATCGATGTCGACGCGGCGATCGACTACGTCGGCCTTACGACCCAGGGCGCGATGGCGTCGCCGTCCGACTCCGACACCGTCGGCTGGTACGAATCGGGGCCGCGCCCCGGCAACAAGGGTAGCGCCGTGATGGACGGCCACAGCGGCTACGCCGACGGCCCCGCGGTCTTCGACATGCTGCCCGAGCTGGGCGAGGGCGATAAGATCTTGGTCGAGGACGAGCGTGGGAGGTGGGCCTCATTCGTCGTGCGTACGACGCGGCTCTATGCGCCCGACGCCGAGGCCACCGAGGTGTTCGCGCCGACCACCGACAGACGCCTCAACCTGATCACGTGCACCGGCTCTTGGGACGCTGCCGCCGGAACCCACTCGCAGCGCCTGGTCGTGTTCGCCGACTTCGAGGCTCCGACAGGGAGCTCGCACCAACAGTAGGGGGAGCCGCCATCACGACCGCAGGTAGTGGCGGGCGAGCTCGTCGTACTCCCGTTCGTGTGGCTCTGGCGCTCGCGTTGGCGAGCGTCAGCGTCTTCGCGGGCTGCGGGCAGCCGCGCGCGGCCACGGCGCCATCACTCACGCCGGGGCTGCGCGGCTTGGCGGCCGTCGCCTGTGGCAGCGATCACACCTTGGCCCTGCAGCGGGACGGTAGTCTCTGGGCTTGGGGTGGCAACGACGCCGGCCAGCTCGGCCTCGGCGACACTCGCCAGAGACGGGCATCGACCCGAGTGGGCGATGCCGGCGGCTGGACGACGGTGGCGTGTGGGTACAAGCGCACCGTTGCCCTTCGGCACGATGGCAGCATCTGGACCTGGGGCCTGAACTATCACCGCGACCTCGGAGTAGGGGGCGTCAGCGACAGGCTCACGCCGACCCAGGTCGGCAGCGCCAAGGACTGGGCGGCGGTCGCCTGCGGCTACAACTTCAGCCTGGCCGCGAAACGGGACGGCAGCCTTTGGGCCTGGGGCAGCAACGACGCCGGTCAACTCGGCCTAAGCGACACACGCGCACGACTCGGCCCGACCCGCGTGGGGAGCGCGAGCGACTGGGCAGCCTTGGTCTGCGGCTACCAGTACAGCCTGGGCTTGATGAACGACGGCAGCCTCTGGGCCTGGGGCTACAACGATGCCGGCCAGCTGGGTCTCGGCGACACGATGCAGCGACACGCCCCGACTCGAGTGGGCAGCGCCAGCGATTGGGGGGCCGTCGCCGGCGACTTCACCGTCACCCTGGGCCTGCGGAGGGACGGCACGCTGTGGGCCTGGGGTGACAACAGCTTCGGCCAGCTCGGCCTCGGTGACACCCGAAGCAGGCTCGCCCCGACCCAGGTCGGCGGTGCCAAGGACTGGGCGGCCGTCGCCTGCGGCTACGACTTCAGCATGGCCTTGAAGCAGGACGGCACACTCTGGTCGTGGGGCCACAACTATGTCGGCCAGCTCGGCCTGGGCGATACGACCACCAGACTCATCCCGACGTCAGTGGGCACCGCCCGTGATTGGGCGGCCGTCTCTTGCGGCGACGGTGATGCCCTGGCGGTGAAGACCGACGGCACCCTGTGGGCCTGGGGATTCAACGGCAACGGCGAGCTCGGCCTCGGCGACACAGCCAACCGCTCCGTGCCAACCCTTGTCACCGGAGACCCGTGACGGTTGGCCCTCATCGGCCACGGCGACCTACGTGGGCAGCAGGTCAGAGAGTTGGTCTTCGAGTTCCTCGTATGCGGCGTCCGGCCCGGCTCCTAACGCATTGAACGTCGTGCTGGCGAAACTGCGCAACGTCGCCGTCAGCGTGATGTCGAGGATCTCGACGTCTTCAAGACCCAGGGCACGCAGCGCATCAGTGTCCGCCTGCGTCATCTCGTTGGCGCTCAGGACGATCTTCTGGGCGAAGTCGATCATGGCGACTTCCGCAGGGTCCAGCCCCGCGTCATGGAAGTCGGTCAGGATCGCGCGCAACTGATCCACACCGACGCCGTTCTTGGTCAGGATCGCGCCGTGAGCGAGCAGGCAGTAACGGCACTTCAAAGCCTTCGCAGCTGCCAGCGTGACCAATTCGTAGCGACGCAGCCGCAGGTTCTTGCGAACACTTCCTTGAAGGCAGCGCCAGGCCTCCAGCACGTCAGGGCGCAGACTGAAGACCCTGGCGTGATCGGGCACGTAGCCTAGGGTTTCCTGGTCGCCTTCGTAGATGGCACGGAGCTTGCCCTCAGCCTCCGCTTCCGGGATGGTCTGAATGAACATGACATCCTCCAGTGGATCTCAGTCCTTGGGCACAGGCGCCGATATGATCGCGCGCCTGCTCATACGGGGAGTGTTCCCCACTGGGGGCGTACTGTGGACCTGCCGGCGGCGGCAAAGCCGTGAGGGACGGACGTCCCCGGCGACGCGGACTCAGTCCACCGCGAACGACTGCACCGCCGCGTCCAGCGTCCCCTTCAGCGAGTCCCAGTCCGAGGCTACGGCCTGCTCCGTGAGGTCGTACTCGAGCTTGCCTTTGAGGAGGATGGTGAGCCGGCAGGTGATCTGCTCGCCCCCCTTGGAGAACTGGTAGTCCACCGTGTAGCCGGGCGTACCGTTGATCTCGGTCGGGGTGAGCGCGCTGGTCAGCTTGCCGCTGGCCGTTGGCGTGCTGGTCGTCGACCAGGGGCCCGTCCTTGTCGGCGAAGGCGATGGCGTAGGCCTCTCCCCCCGACGGGGTGCCGCTACGGCCTCCGCCTCCGCGGACGGGGTACCGTGACGTCAGTATGTCCCCTCCGCCGCATATGGCGTCATACTTTTCGGACACGCTGCCGCCAGACAGGCACAGGCTGTACGATGGGGTATCCGCACGCGCATCGGCCCGGGTTCCCCACAGGCTGATAGCCTCGGGGAGGCGCCGCCGGGTAGCCCGCGCGTCCCGGCGAGCATCTTGGCGCGCACGCGGGTGCGACTGAATCTGTCGCGTGCGGTCGAGCTTCTGCGCAAGGCCGGCGTCGGGCGCGACGCGAACGCCGGCAAGGAGGTCACTGTGCCCTTCCACACGATCATCGAGCCCTTCCGTATCAAGACCGTGGAGCCGGTTCGGCAGACGTCGCGCGAAGAGCGCGATACGGCCCTGCGCGCGGCCGGCTACAACCCCTTCAAGCTGCGCGCCGAGGACGTACTCATCGATCTGCTCACCGACTCCGGCACCGGCGCCATGTCCTCAGCACAGTGGGCCGGCATGCAGCGCGGCGACGAGTCCTATGCCGGTGGCCGCTCGTGGTTCGCCTTCGAGGCGGCGGTCAAAGAGATCGCCAGCTTCAAGCATGTCATGCCCACCCATCAGGGCCGCGCCGCAGAACGCATCCTCTTCGGCTGCGCCGTCTCCGAGGGTGACGTGGTGCCGAACAACACCCACTTCGACACGACGCGCGCCAACGTCGAGGCGCGCGGCGCGATCGCTCTCGACTTGCTGACTCCGGAGGGCCGACAGCCGCAGCTCATCGCCCCCTTCAAGGGCGACATGGACCTGGGGGCCCTCGAGCGCGTGCTTGACGAGCACCCCGGCCGCGTGCCGCTGGTCATGCTCACCGTGACCAACAACTCCGGCGGCGGCCAGCCCGTGAGCCTCGCCAACATCCGCGCTGTTGCCGAGATCGCCCATGAGCGCGGCATCCCTGTCTTCCTCGACGCCTGCCGCTTCGCCGAGAACGCCTGGTTCATCAAGACGCGGGAGGACGGCTACGCGGGCAAGGCGCCGCTCGAGATCGCGCGGGAGATGTTCACCGCCGTCGACGGCGCCACGATGAGCGCCAAGAAGGACGGCATGAGCAACATGGGTGGCTTTCTGGCGCTGAACGATGACGCCCTGGCGCAGCGCTGCCGCGAGAACCTCATCCTCACCGAGGGCTTCCCCACCTACGGCGGTCTTGCCGGCTACGACCTCGAGGCGATAGCTGTGGGGCTCAAGGAGGCGCTCGACCCCGACTATCTGCGCTACCGGCTGCGCTCGGTCGCCTACCTCGGTGAGAAGCTCACCACCGCCGGGGTGCCGATCGTACAGCCGCCCGGCGGACATGCCATCTACATCGACGCCCGCGCGATGCTGACGCACGTCCCCGCCGCGCACTACCCGGCCTGGGCGCTCTCTCTGGTGCTCTACCTCGAGGGCGGCATCAGAAGCGTGGAGATCGGCTCGGTGATGTTCGGCGCCCAGCCCGACGGCTCCGAGAAGCCGGCGCCCCTCGAGCTCGTGCGCCTCGCCTTCCCGCGGCGCGTCTACACGCAGAGCCACGTCGACTACCTTGCCGAGGTGATCCTCTACGTGAACGAGCTGCGTACGCGCATCCGCGGCGTGCGCATCGTCGAGGCGCCGGCGGTGCTGCGCCACTTCAGCGCCGTGCTGGAGCCGGTGGCAGGGAGTCTGATGGTCTAGCCTGCCGCCGGCTGAGTCCGCCGCGGGTGCGATCGCGACTACGAAAGGCTGCATCTGCGCGGTATGCTGAGGTGCCGCATCCTGAGAGCGCAGCGATCCGACGCGTTCAGCTGGTCACGCCTCGACTCGCAAGGAAGATCCGTCAGCCGCCAATGGGGAGCAAGCGATGTCTCCTGCCAAGTTCCGCGTCGAACACGATCTGCTTGGCGACCGTCAGGTGCCTGCCGGCGCATACTACGGCGTCCACACTCTGCGCGCCCTGGAGAACTTCCCCATCACCGGCATCGCCATCTCGACGTACCCGGACCTGGTCAACGCCT
>JBBQFA010000076.1:0-9908 GCA_038321515.1 Thermoleophilia bacterium
ACCTTCATCGACCTGGCGGCGGCGGCCTACCTGCTGCTGCGCGGCAACGCGACACTCGGGGTCGTCATGCTGCTGGGTGCCGGCGCCGGGCTCCTGCTCGTCTTCAAGCTCTATCGCCGCGGGCAGTAGCCGCGCCGCGACTATGCCGGCCGCACAGGGTGGCGGATCACCGTCTTGAGCCGTTCCGGGGCGGTACGTCGAGGGTCGCCCAGGTAGATCTCGTGATGGCGGCCGCGCAGCTCGTATCCCTGTTCCGCCACAAACGCGTGGAGCCGCTCGATCGTCGGAGTCTCCTCGGAGTACGGACCAGTGTGCATGATCTGCGCGGCGAGACCCTCTTCGAGGCGCTCCAGACGCAGTCGCTCGAGCGGCGCTGAAGGATGCTTGCGGACGGCGGCCTGCCGGGCCACTGTCACCTCATCCTCCGCGATGGTCTCCGGAACGGCGATCATCATCGTCCAGCTCCACGAGTCGCGGTCGTCCTGCACCTCGGCCATGGAGGGCGCCGGCGCGTCGGCCCACCAGAGCCCCTCGAGCGGCATCACCTTGAAGTCGCGCCCGGGGTCACTCTTCTTGAGCGTGAACTTGAGTGTGTAGACGACCCCGTACAGCGCGCCGATCGCATCCTGATATGCCGCCGAGGTGCTCGGGGCGCCACGCCCGTCGATCATCACGAACGTGATCTCGGGCACCTCCACGATGGCCGCGTGCTTCGCCGACGGCGCGTACAGCGGCTTCAGCTCCTTCAGCATGTCGCGCGGGCTCATGTCTCCTCCTTCGTCGGGCTTGATGGGCGCCGGGCGGGTGGGCCTGCGCCCGTTCGCGGTGTCACGCTTGGCGCCCCGGGTGGCGGCGGCTCACGGTCGCAGCGTCAGCACCACTCCCATACTCGCCGCCATGATCGCCACCTGCACGCCGATCCCCCAGCCCCGCCCGGACTTGCCGTGCGGGAAGCTGTCCCAGTGGCTGGGGAAGAACTTGCGCGCCTGCTCGCCGCGCAGCATCGCGATGAGCACGTCCCAGTCGGGCGCGCCGGAGACGAGGCCCATGAGGGCGATCCACCACGGGTAGCCGAGCACGAGCCACGCCGCGACGAAGGCGCCAAACGAGGCGAGGAAGTCGCACCAGCCGTAGCCGATCGGGTGCCGCGAGACTGTGTAGTCCCAGTGCGGGATCAGATCCATGAGCACATGGGCCACGATCACGAGGATGAGGATGAGCCACCACGGACCGCTCAGAGCGGCGGCGATGGCGAGGCCGGCGAGGACGTGTGTGCTGACCCACATGGTGGCCCGAGCCTACGGGAAACCCCGGCAAGGCGCCAACGCTTGCCGGTGCTCAGGCGAGGCGGGCGATGTCGGCGCGACAACGGCAGGCATAGACTGCCGACCATGGGATACTATAGTCTCAACGAATCGGAGGAGGGACCACCTGTGAAGAAGATCATCTTCATCATGTTGCTCATGCTTGTCGGCGTCGGCGCGTTCTTCGCCTGGAAGATGCTGAAGGGTGACGGCAGCTGCTGCGGTTGGGGCGGCGACAACAGCGACCCGTGGAGCAGCTACACGCCTCCGGCCGACGACGCGGCTCCGGCCGACGCCGCGACCGACGCCTGAGTCACGAGACACGAGGCGACGCCGGGGCGGGGCCCGCAAGGGCATCTTCCCGGCGTCGCTCGGCGTTGTGGAGGCATGCTGGCGGAGGGGGTGGGATTCGAACCCACGAACGACTTGCGCCGTTGCCGGTTTTCAAGACCGGTGCGATGAACCGCTCCGCCACCCCTCCGCGCGGGTCCAGTGTAGCAACGGCCGCCGACGAGTCCCAGCCGTCATGTGCGCCGTGCGCGCTGTCCGCGTCGGCTGCTCGCCGGAGTCGGCGGGACGCGCGCTGGTCAGGCGTGGCGACGTCTGGCATACTCCGTCGCCATGAACGCACTCATCATCGGTTGTTCGGACGGCCGCATCGCCCCGGCCATCACCGCCTTGCAGGCGGAGGTCGGTGAGCCTGAGGCCCACCGCCTGATCGTGCCCGGCGGGCCGCTGGTGCTGACGCGCCCCGGCATGGAGCGGCGGGTCGCTCTTGACTGCGTCCGCAGCCTCGTCGACGTTCACGACGTCCGCGCCATCTACCTGGTCTCGCACCAGGAGTGCACCGCCTACGAGCGCGTCCTCGGCGGCCTCGGGTTTGACCAGCAGGAGCTCCTCGAGCGCGACCTGCGGCGCGTCAAGACGCTCCTCGAGACGACCTTCACCCGAGTGGACGTGCGCTGCTTCGTGATCCCCTGGCGCGAAAACGGCGACGGCGCGGGCTACGGGCCCGCCGCCGCTGTCGACTGACGCGGCCGCTGCCGGCGGGGCGGTGCCTGCGTTCGTTTGGGCGGCGCGGCCGACGTTGGTATCCTGCTGAAGCGAGCCCGGCGCCGAGCGCCGGCACCCGTCTTCTTCGATGACAGACTCAGCACCCCCAGACGAACCGGCTCTGATCGCCGGCGACGCAGGCCGGCCCGGCGTCGCCCGGCGGCCTGCTCCGGGTGACTCCTGGCGGCGCTTCGTCGTCGGCGCCCTCGCGGCGGCTCTCGTGGTGGTCGCCGCCGTCGGCGTCTTCAACGCGCTCACCGACCCGTGGGGCGTGTTCGGCATCGGTCTGTTCCCGCCGCGCGTCAACCAGGACCGCTCCACCAAGGCTGATCTTCTGATCGGGGCTGCGCAGCCACCGCAACTGCTGATCTACGGGTCGTCGCGGGCCTGGCAGATCGAGGCCCACCGGGTCGAGTGGGCCACGGGGCTGACGACGTTCAACGCCGCCGTCACGACGGGGCGTCCCGCCGACGCCTATGTGTTCACGAACCTCGTGCACGACACGTGGCCGCAGGCAACGCCCCACTTTCTCTGGCTGCTCGACGTCGAGGCCTTCTTGCGCGGTCCGCTGCCGCTGTCGTTGCTCGCTGAGTCGCGCTTCAGCCGGTACCTGCCCTGGCGAGCCAAGGCCTCCGCCCAACTGGACGAGCTGGGTTGGCTCGCCTCCTGGGCGGGGCTGCAGGAGTCGTGGCGCGTCTGGCGCAAGCCCCCGACGCGCGCCAAGGTGCGTGCCAGTTGGCGCAAGCGCATCGCGGCGGACGGCACGGTCAAGACGCCGCCTGCCGATGAGGCACGCGTGACCGTGAAGTCGCTGCGTCGCTGGCGGGCCGAGGCCGTGGCGCAGTACCGCGCCTTCGGACGGCTCGATCCGGATGCCGCCGCGTACCTGGCGAAGACGCTCGCGCTGTTCGACTCGTGGGGAGGCTCGGGAGTGGTCGTGCTCACGCCGACGCAGCCCGAGGTACTCGCGGCCGCTCAGACTGTAGGCTGGCCGGCGCGGCGCGCCGAGACGATGCGGCTGCTGACTCGCCTGCAGAGTCGCTACCACTTCGCGGTCGTCGACATGACGAGTGTCGCCGCGTTCGGCGGCGACCCCAGCGGATTCTTCGACGCGACGCACATGACGCGCGAGAACCAGCGCCGGATGATCGACGCCGTACTCGCGACGAAGGGCGTCGAGCTGAGGTGACCGCGCCGGCGACCGGCGATTCACCGCCGGCCGCGTCTGCCGGCGCGCAGCTCAGGCGCCGATGGTGTCCTTGCCGAGCAGCGGCCGCAGCACCTCGGGCACGGCGATGCTGCCGTCGGCCTGCTGGTAGTTCTCCATGATCGCGATCAGCGTGCGACCGACGGCGACCCCGGTTCCGTTCAACGTGTGCACGAAGCGCGGGCCTTTCTCAGTGCGGTAGCGGCAGTTCAGACGCCGCGCCTGATAGTCGGTGCAGTTGCTGCAACTCGTGAGCTCGCGGTAGTTCTGCTGACCGGGCAGCCACGCCTCGCAGTCGAACTTCTGCGCCGCCGGAGCGCCAAGGTCGCCGGCGGCGATGTTGACGACGCGGTACGGGATGCCGAGTCCCTCCAGGATCTCCTCTTCGGCCGAGAGGATGAGGTGGTGCTCGGCCGATGCCTGCTCCGGTGTACAGAAGCTGAACATCTCGACCTTGTCGAACTGGTGCACGCGCAGGATGCCGCGCGTGTCGCGCCCGGCGGCGCCGGCCTCACGGCGAAAGCAGCTCGAGTAGCCGGCGTAGCGCAGGGGCAAGTCCTTCTCCTCGAGGAACTCGTCCATGTGCATCGCCGCGAGCGGCACCTCGCTGGTACCGACCAGTGAGTCGCCGTCGACGGTCTCGTACACTGAGGCGCGGTCGGTAGGGAAGAAGCCCGTGCCGTACATCGCCTCTTCGCGCACCAGCACCGGTGGGATCACCGGGCGAAAGCCCTTGGCGCCGATCACGTCGAGCGCGTAGCGGACCAGGGCGAACTGCAGCAGCACGAGGTCGCCCTTGAGGTAGGCGAAGCGAGAGCCGCTGACCTTGGCGGCTCGCTCCATGTCGATCACGTCGAGCGCGAGCCCGAGGTCGAGGTGGTCCTTGGGCTCGAAGTCGAACCGGGTCGGCTCGCCGACGAGGCGCAGCACCACCGAATCCTCCTCGCCGCCGTCGGGGACGTCGGCGAGCGGGATGTTCGGCAGCTGCAGCATCAGGGCGCTCAGCCGCTCCTCGGTCTCGGCGAGCGCCGCTTCGTGCTCCTTGATCGTCTCGCCGAGGGCACGCATCGCGGCGATCGCCGCGTCGGCGTCGCCACCGGCCTTCTTGACCGTGGCGATCTCGTCGCTGGCGCGCTTGCGCTCGGCGCGGCGGCTCTCGACCTCGGTGAGCAGCCTACGCCGCCGTTCTTCGACGGCGAGGAAGTCGTCGAGCGACGAGGTGGGCTCGCCCCGCCGTTCCAGGGCCCCGCGGACCTCGTCCGGATTGGCGCGCACCATCTTGACGTCGAGCATCGTCACTCCTCGCGGTCGGTTCGGTCGTCGACCACATGGTACCGCACCGACCCTCCTTGGGCCGTCCGCCGGCCGGTCGACCGCTCCCTCGCGGCCGTGCTACTCTGCTCGTGCCTGATCAAGCGCGCGCGCCTTGCGCGCCACTCACGGGGGGCTCCGTCATGCATCGCATCTCGTCCCGCTCCACCCGCCTCTTCGTCGCCGCGCTCGTGCTGGCCATCCTCGTCGCCGGCTTGGCCGCGGCCGCAGTTGCGGCCGCCTCGCCCGAGCCGGTCGCGTCGCCGGACGCCGCCGCTGCTTCTCCGTCACCCGACCCGTCACCCGCACCCACGACGATCACCTGCCGCCTGTCACGGGCGGCGGTCGTGTTCGGTGACGCGGTAGAGGCGAACGGCGTCGTCACCCCCGCGGTGCAGGGCCAGGAGGTCACCGTCCGCCTGAGTGGCCAAGATGTGGCTACCGTCGTCACCGACGCCTCCGGCGCCTACTCGCTCGTGTTCACTCCGCGGCGCGGCGGCTCGGTGGACGCGCGCGTCGTCGCGGACGGCACGACCAGCGAGCCGCACACGCTCGCGGTCAAGCTCAAGGTGAGCGTCGGCCGCGGTGCCGCGGTGCCGTTTCTCAAGACCCGGTTCGTCGTCAAGGTGGCGCCTTCCGCCTATTCGGGCGTCGTTGCCGTTGATGTCGCCCACCGCGGAGTCACTGTCGGCTCGTACAAGGTACGCGTGCGTGACGGCCGCGCCGTCTGCCAGATCCCACTTCGCGGCGTCGATGGGTTCACGCTGACGTTCACGCTGCCGGCCGGCAACGGCCTCGCGGCGCGCTCGCTGCAGTCGAAGGTGCAGGTCAAGCCGCGCACGCTGAAAGTCGGTTCCACCGGCGCCTACGTCAAGGGCATGCTCACCGGCCTCCGGCGTCTGTTCGTCCGCACTCCCGGGATGGGCAGCCGCTTCACGACCCAGATGCGTGACTCGGTCATGGCGTTCCAGAAGGCCTACGGCCTGTCACGCTCGTATGTGTTTGACACCGCCTGCTGGCGCAAGCTGGACGGCGCCAAGCCGATCAAGCCGCGGTATCCCGGGCCGAAGACCCACATCGAGGTCGACAAGGGCCGCCAGATCCTGATGGTCGTCAAGAACGGGTCGGTCGCCGCACTCATCTGCGTGTCCACGGGAGCGACCGGCAACACCCCGGAGGGCGCCTTCCAGATCCAACGGAAGCACTCCTTCACGACCTCCGGCTACGGCGGGATCCTGGTGCGCACGATGGGCTTCGTCGGCAACTTCGCGATCCACGGGTATGCGCCGGTGCCGCCGTATCCGGCGAGCCACGGGTGCATCCGCGAGCCGATCTGGGCCTGCTACTGGATCTACGAACGGTCCTTCGTCGGCGAGCGGCTCTACGTCTACCGCTGAGGCGCGCCGCCGCGCGCCGCACTCATCGCGGCGTCGCGGGCGCTTCCTGGGGCAGGCCCTCCGTGGCGCGACCGAGCACGGCAAGGCCCGCCGCCAGCGTCGAGGCTGCGGCATCGTCGCGATCCGGGGTGAAGGACGCGACGGTCACGGCGATGAGCCCAGATCGTGCCTGCACGAGCTCGATCGCCGCGAAGAGCTGAGCCGCGGACAGGCCGCCGGGCGAGGGGAAGGTGACACCCGGCGCCGCCGACGGGTCGAGCACGTCCAGGTCCACGTGAAGGTGGACCGCCGGTCGTCCATCGGCTCCCGGCGGTACCACGGACGCCAGCTCGTCGAGACGCGCCGAGAGCGCGGTCGTGAGCCGATCGCCACGGAGTTCGTCGCCGCGTACGACCCCGATGCCTGAGGCGACCATCGCCGCGGCCTCGCCGCGATCGAGATCGCGCCCCCCGACGTGCACCACCGACGACTCGGCCATGGGCGTCGCTCCGAGCGCCTCCGACACGGCTTCTCGGTAGGCGCGCCCGCAGAGCATCGCCAGCGGCATGCCGTCGAGGTAGCCGGTCTCAGTGGTCGCCGGCGTGTTGAAGTCGCCATGGGCGTCGAGCCACACCAGTCCTGCCGACCCGCTGCCGTCCGCTCGGCGCTGCAGGCCGGCGCGCACGCCCAGCGCCACGTTGCAGTTACCGGCCACCACCAGAGGGAGTGACTCGCGGGCGAGGGCGTCGGCGACCGCGCCGGCCACCGCATCGGCGACCGCGAGCACGGCCTGGAGCTCGTCGTGGAACGGTGCGCTGCGTCGCGCCGTGACGACGTCCACATCGTGACCGCGCGCCTGTAGTGACTCCGCGGCTCCGGCCTGCAGATAGGCCGCGGGGCCGCGTCCGCTGCCGACGTCGGCGCGGCCCAAGTCGTACGGTACGGCGATGAGCGTGACGCGCACGACCGGCTCAGTCCGGCATCGTGGGCAGGCGCTTCTCGAGCAGCAGCATCTCCTCGCCCTTGGGGTCGCCGGCGACGAAGCCGTGGCCGTGATACAGGCGGAGCGAGGGGGCATCCGCGGCGGGGACGAAGGCGGTCAGGCGCGTCAGGCGCCGGTCGATCGCCAGGCCCTCGGCCCAGTCCAGAAGCTGATTGGCCACGCCGCGCGCCTCGAAGGCGGGGTGCACGCAGATGCAGCGTACGGCCAGCACCTCTTCATCCTTCTCGACCGCCACGAAGCCCGCCAGTTCGCTCCCGGCCTCGGCGACGAAGACGTCGGCTCTGCCGAGCAGAGCGACGAACTCGGCCGTGTGGTACCGCTCCGGGTGTCCGGAGCCGTCGGCCAGCGGGTGCAGCGTCTCTTCGGCGAGCAGCACCAGCATGCCTTGGTCGTCGGCCCGCGCGGCGTGGATGTCGCACTTGACACGTTCCATGGTCAAGCTCCTGCCTGTCGGGGTTTGTCGGCGGCGGCCTCTCTTGCCAGTTCCGCAGCGATCATCGACTGGATCACAGCCAGCGTGAGCAGCAGCCACAGGAGGCCGAAGACCGCGGCGACCTGATCCTGATAGAACGAGAAGAACTCGCCGATGAGGATGCTCACCAGGGCGCCGCGCTCGAACCAGCGAAAGGCGCGCAGCTTGGAGCGGCGCCAGCTGAGGATACCGGCCGCCACGAACGCGCCCGTGAGGAGGCCCGAGACCAGCCCGCCCATCTGCGCGAACGTGAGCTGGGTTGGAGTCTTGTCGACGATGATGGGGGCAAGCAGGGCGACGACCGAGGTGACGATGAACCACCCCGTCACGACCCGCGTGAACCAGCGTCGCCTGATGAGGCCGTCGTAGGTCCTCCTGAGGCTGCGCTTGGCCTTCAGCAGCGGGTTCGGCCCCTTGGCCGCCGGCGGCATCGCCGCCAGCATGTCGCTCAGCGAATCGACGATCCGATTGTCGGTGCCGGCCCTGCGCAGCAGCCAGAGCGCCTCGTCCTTGTCCGACTGGTCCATGTCGCGCAGGACCGCCTCCTTGCCGAAGTCGAACGCGTTCACGAGGGCCGACTGTGGCGAGATGTTGTCGACACGTCCGAGCCAGCGGAACACGAAGAACAGGACGACGAAGACCACGTACATGATCGCGACGGCCGGCCGGAAAAAGTAGTCGTTGTCCGAGGTGATGAACTTGCCCAGTTCGTCGATGAAGAGGCCGAACCCGATGCCCGCGGACAGCGTCGCGAGCTGTCTCCACAGGCGGCCCTCCATGGCCATGAAGAGGATGAAGGCGATCAGCATCCCGAGGCCGCCCCAGAGCAGGTGCGCGAAGTGGATCTTGCCGCCGCCGAGCTGGGGCCACCCCGTGGCGGCGAGGATGGAGCGCACGATCAGGATGGTGGCGACCGACGAGATGAAGAACAGCTGGAAGTCGCGCACGGCGGTGACGCGCCGCACGAAGAACGAGCGGGTGGCCGGCGCCGTCTGTTCCGTCTCTGCCGCCATCCTTCTCCCTCAGGCTCTCACACCGGGTAGGACCCGAGCACCTTGACCCATGCGAGCTTGCAGGCGAGGCACTTGAGCGCCTGCTCCACGGTCGTCTCGTCGCGACGTCCCATGACGTCGATGAAGAAGATGTAGTCGCCGAGCCCCTGCCGGGACGGGCGGGATTCGATCTTCGTGAGGTTGACGTAGCGGTGCGCGAACTCGTTGAGGATCAGCAGCAGGCTGCCCGGCTGGTCGTGCGCTATGCCGCAGACGATGCTCGTCTTGTAGTCGCCGTCGTGGTCCTGCGGGGCGGGGTCGCGGCCGAGATAGACGAAGCGCGTGCGGTTTTCGACAGAGTCCTCGATGTCGTCGCGGAGGACGATGCACTCGTACATCTCGGCGGCGAGCTTGGTGCCGATCGCCGCCCAGGGACGGTCGACCCGGCCCACCCGGCGCACCGCCTCCGCCGTCGAGTTGGCGGCCTCATGCTCGACGCCCGGCAGGTGCGCGTCCAGGAACTGGCGGCACTGGCCGTAGGCGTGCGGGTGGCTGATGATCTTGGTGAGCCGGTCGAGCTCGACGGGGCCGCGCACTATAAGCTGGTGACGGATCGGGTGGATGACCTCGCGCACGATGGTCAGCTCGTCGAAGGCGAAGGCCAGAAGGTCGAGAGTGACTGCCACGGATCCCTCGAGGGAGTTCTCTATCGGCACTACTCCGAGCGCGGCGTCGCCGTCGCGAACGGCGACGAGCACGTCGCGGATGGAGCCGTAGGGGAACGGATGAAGCCCTTCGGCAGGCAGGTTGGCGAGCAGGGCTTCTTCGGTGAACGTGCCCTCTGGCCCCAGGAAGGCCACTCTGTCGCTGCCGTCTGCCACGCCGGCATCCTCCTCGTTCGCTGGTGCGCTGCTGCCCGCTAGGCTATCAGACGGCTCGGGGCACGGGTCGAGGCTCGCGGACAGGCCGCGACGGCCGGTACGCGGCGGGTCAGTCTTCGGGCGCGCCGCCGCCCGCCGGCCGCGCGGGCGGCGGCTCCCAGGTGAAGTCGGTGGGGTCGTCGACCGGCGGTGAAGGCCGGGCCGGCATCTCGGCGGTGTCGTGCGCCGGGGTGGGCGCATCCGGGGCCGCTCCGTCGGGCGGGAGAGCGGCGGCTTGCCCCTCGTCCGCCGGTGCCGCCTCGCCGGGCG
>JBBQFA010000077.1:0-9794 GCA_038321515.1 Thermoleophilia bacterium
ATCGACGGTGAAGCAGAAGACGCCGAACGCCTCGCCCAGGAGGGCCTCGACGCCGGCCTTGCCGCCGGCGACATCCTCGACCAGGGCTTCGTCAAGGGCATCGAGGAGGTCGGCGACCTGTTCGGCAAGGGCGAGTTCTTCCTCCCCGAGCTGGTCCAGGGCGCCGAGGCGATGAAGGCCGCCGTGGCCGTCCTGCAGCCCGCTCTGGACGCCTCCGGCGGGGGCCGCAAGGCACTCGGCAAGGCCGTCGCCGGCACCGTCGCCGGCGACATCCACGAGATCGGCAAGACGATCGTCTGCTCGATGCTCTCCGCCGCCGGTTTCACGGTCACCGACGTCGGCTGCGACGTACCGGTCGAGACCTTCGTCGCCAAGGTCAAGGAGACCGACGCCGACCTGCTCCTGCTCAGCGCGCTCCTCACCACGACGATGCCCAACCAGCAGAAGACGATCGAGGCACTCAAGGCCGCCGGCCTGCGCGAGAACGTCAAGGTGATGATCGGCGGCGCCCCGACGACCCGCGCCTGGGCCGACGAGATCGGCGCCGACGGCTACGCCGAGGACGCCATCGAGGCCGTGGCCACGGCGAAGAGCATTCTCGGGGTCGGCTGAGGGCAGACGGCGAACGACCTCCGTCGCTGTTCTCGCGGCGGGGCGACGGGCCCCCACCGTCGCCCCGCCTTCCCTCTGCGGTAGCATCGTCAGCGCACGTCGGGTGAGCGCCGCCGTTCGTGGCGCGGCGGGGCGGCGAGACGATACCAGGATGGGGAGGTGCACATGGCCTGGCTACGACGGCAGCTCGAGGTCTTTCAGCGCGCACTCTGGCCCTTTGTCGGGCGCGTGCCGCCCACCGGCGCGAGGCGGCAGTGGGACGAACCGTCCTTCTTCGGCGAGCTCGCGCGCCGGCTGGAGATCCTCGGGCACGTGAACGAAGTGCTTCATCTGCGCCTGCCGGAGGCGAGCGTGGACCAGCGTCCCTCCGTGCCCCTGGCCGCGCTCTCCGACCTGGACGCGCGTGACCAGTTCGTCGCGCTTCTCGACTGGTTCGGCGGCGCCGTGACGTCCGCCTAGGATCCCGCAGCTCGCGCCGGTGCGCATGTGCCCCGGCACGAGCCCGTCCGTCGGCCCGTCAGAGTGGCAGACGGACGCCGGCACCTCGCTCGAGAGCCCGCTCGTACAGCACTTTGGCCGTGACCATGTCGTCGACGGCGATGCCCATGTTCATCGAGAAGATGCGCTCGTCGTCGTTCGCGCGCCCCGGCTTGAGGCCGGCGGCCAGCTCGCCGAGGTCGGCGGTGATCGTCTCGGGGATCCCGCCGAAGTAGACGCCATGACCCTTGGTGCTCAGCAGCTGCCCGACGTCGTCGGAGCAGAACCTGTCGCATTCCCTCATGGCGGCGCTCGTCCACGCCGAGTCGTAGTCGAGCGACACGGCCAGGCCACCCGCCTTGAGCATGCCGGCGTCGAGGTCGGGCCTGGGGTCGACCACGATCGGCACCGCCGTCACGACCACGTCGGCCGGTCGGGCGGCGTCGGGCGCATCGGCGCACGTCACGAACTGCAGGGCCGGGAACAGGGCTGTCATGTCGGCGATGAACTTCGCCGTCGCCTCCGGATAGAGATCGTAGCAGCGCACCTCCCGGAGCTCAGGCAGCTCCTCGGCCAGCGCCCTGAGGCTGGTCCGCGCCTGCACGCCGCAGCCGATGATGGCGGCCGATTCGGCGCCGGCGCGCGCCAGGTACTTGGCCGAGATGCCGGCGCTCGCGCCGGTGCGCATGGCTGTGACCCAGGCGCAGTCCATGACCGCCAGCGGCAGCCCTGTCTCGCAGTCGTTCAACACCAGGAGCCCGGTGATGTACGGCAGGCCCTTCGCCGGGTTGGGGGGGTAGCCGGAGACCCACTTGAGGCCGGCCACCTCGAGCCCCTGCACGTAGGCCGGCATCGCGTGGATGAAGCAGTCGGGGCGCGTGTGGATCCCCGGCTTGGGCGGCATCTCGGTCTGGCCGCGGCCTTTGGCGGCAAAGCCGAGGTCGAGGGCGTCGATCACCTCTCTCATGGACATCTCGAGGCCCTCGACATCCGCACGGCTCAGGTAGATCAAGTCCACAACGCGCCTCCTCGTCGATTCTGTGCAGGGTAGTGGAGCCGACGATACAGAGACCCGCTGCCAACGCAACACCTGGGCGCGAACGCAACTCCGGAGCGCACCGCCCGCCGCGCCAGCCGGTGCTCAGTCATGCCGCTCCGGTCCGCCGTCAGCCTGCGACTGTCTCGGCCACGAATGGGATGCGCCTCACGTCGAGCGTCTGCAAGTCGAGATGCTTCGACGCTTGGTCGATATCGATGCCGACCGGGCGACCGTCCTGGTCGAGATCGACCACGACGCCCCCGCCGATCTCCATGGTGTCGACGCCGGTGCGCTCTGCGAGGTCGATGTACAGGCTGTCCGTTTCTGGAAAGTACTCGATCCTCATGGCTCGAATCTCCGATCGGGAAACGCGTTGTGAATCGTTGTCTCGTCGGCGAGCGTCACGACTCTGAGGACCCGTCCGTCGAGTTCAGGAACCCGTGCCCAGGATCTTACCCTCTTTCTGTCAGTTTGCAGCTCGCGGCGCAAGGGTTTGCGGACGACGCGGATGCACATCGCTCGCGTGAGGTAGGGGCGCTTGAAGAGGACCTTGCGCTCGAAGTATGCGGTGAAGGAGAAGACCATCTGGCGTCCTGCTCTCGCTGAGATGCCGATCAATGGGAGGAGCGTAGCGCTCCGCTCGCGTGCGGTATGCGGGTGACGGGGCTGCCGCGCGGTGACGTTGAGGAAGGCCGACGGTTGATGATGCGGCGCAGGCGCCGCATCGCGTGTGGGCCAGCTGATGGTGAGCGGCGTCCAGGGGTGTTGCGTTACGACCGGGTCTGTGTATCGTCGGTGCCCGGACCGGCTCACGGCACGACTGAGGAGACGAGCATGCTGAGAAAGAGCAACCTGGGGTTTCGCGTCTTCACGCACGAGCAGTGCGAGGAGCTCCACTCCGCCGCGCTGGAGACGCTCGAGAGGGTGGGCGTCGAGATCCACAGCGAGGAGGCGCTCGAGGTGGCGAGACGCGCCGGCGCCTCCGTGGAGGGCAGCCGCGTCAAGTTCCCTGCCGCGCTGGTCGAGAAGAGCATCCGCAGCGCGCCGTCCCGGGTCGTCCTTTGCGCCCGGCACGGGGCCAGGACGATGATGCTCGAGGGCACACGCTTCTACTTCGGGCCGGGCCCGACCGCGATCTACACCATCGACCCGCTCACTGGGGAGCGCAAGATCCCCGGGGTAGCCGATACGCGCCGCGCTTCGCGCGTCATGGACGCGCTGCCGAACATCGATTTTCAGATGGACTTCGGCAGCATCGGGGACGTCGACCCACGGGTCATGGACGTCCATGCCTTCGAGGCCATGCTGAACAACTCCACCAAGCCGATCGTCCACTGGGCCTACAACACGCGGAACTGCCAAGCCATGATCGACATGGCGGCGGAGGTCGCCGGGGGCCTCGCGAGCCTGCAGGCGAGCCCATCGTTCGCGATCTATTCCGAGCCCGTGAGCCCGCTGATGCACGACTCCGACGCACTCGACGTCGCCATGCTGATGGCCAGGAACAACCTGCCGGCCATCTACACCCCGGGCATCATGGGAGGGGCCACCGCGCCCGCCACCCTCGCCGGGATCATCGTCGTTTCGTTGTGCGAGTCGCTGAGTGGCCTGGTGCTGCACCAGACAGTCAGGGAGGGCGCTCCCTTCATCATGGGCGGCGTGATCACCATCCTCGACATGCTGGCCACGCAGATGACCTACGGCTCCCCCGAGTTCATGCTCATGGCCGCCGGTCTCTCTGAGATGGCGCACTTCTACAAGATCCCCATGTTCAGCACCGCCGGTTGCTCCGACGCGAAGAGCTGCGACGGGCAGCACGCCGCCGAGATCTCCCAGAACCTGCTCATGGCGGCGATGAGCGGCGGCAACCTGATCCACGATTGCGGCTACATGGAGTCGGGCAACTGCACCTCGCTGCAGTCACTGGTCATCGCCGACGAGATCATCGGCCAGGTCAAGCGGCTGGTCCGGGGCATCGAGGTCAACGAGGAGACGCTCGCCCTGGACGTGATCGCCAAGGCCGGCCCCGGCGGCAACTTCATCAAGCAGCGCCACACCGCGAAGCACTACCGGAGCGAATGGTTCTTCCCGACCCTGCTCAACCGGCGCCGGTTCCAGGACTGGGACGCCGCCGGCCGGCCAGACCTGGCCGCGGCGGCACAGGAGAAGCTGCTCGACATCATCGCGAGCCACCAGGCCGAGCCGCTCGACGAGCAGACCCAGGCGAACGTGCACGCGATCGTCGAGGACCTCGGGTAGGGGGCGGAACGCGCGTGAGATAGTGTCCGCGATGCGTGAAGTTCGAAGACCGCGATGGAGAGTGGGGAGGCGTCTTGACCAGCCTGGTGCACAGTGCTCTTGACGAGCAGGCCTGCCGGCAGATCCACGACGCCGGCGTCCGGCTGCTCAGTGGCGTCGGGTGTGACGTGCTCTGCCCCGAGGCCCGCACGCTGCTGGCCGCGCGCGGGGCGGCCGTCGACGGCTCGCGCGTACGTTTCGGCCAGAGCCTCGTCGACGAGGCCTTGGCCACGGTCCCGGCCGGCTACGTCGTCGCCGGCCGCCGGCCGGAGCTCGACCAGCGCGTGGCGCTCGATGCCCCGCCGGTGCTGGCGAGCGCCTCCGGGCCGCCCTTCGTGCTGGACGGCGCGGTGTACCGACCCGGCACGCTCGCCGACCTGCGCACGGCGATCGCGCTCGCTCACCTCTCGCCGAACATCGCTGTACTCGGGTACAGCGTGGAGCCCAACGATGTCCCCGAGGAGCGGCGCTCCCGCGTCGTCGCGCACGCGCACGCCACCGGCAGCGACAAGGCCGGCCGCTTCACCGTCACGACCCTGGACGAACTTCAGGTCGCGACCGACGTGCTCGAGATCCTGTATGGCGCGACCTGGCACGAGCAACCGCGCCTCTGGAGCGTCATCAACACGACCTCTCCATTGCAGTTCTCGGCGGACGGCGCTCAGGTGCTGCTGCGGCTGGCCCGCCTCGGCCAGCCTGTGCTCGTCGCGGTCTGCGCCATGGGCGGCACCACCGCGCCGCTCACGCTGGCGGGCCTGCTCGCCGTGCAGCACGCCGAGTTGCTTGTCGGGCTGGTGCTCACGCAGCTGGCCCGGCCCGGCACTCCCTTCCTTTACGGCGGCACGTCGTCAGTCTCCTCGATGCAGAGCGGCGCCCTGATGATCGGTGCGCCGGAATACTGGACGCTCATGGAGGCCACCGTGCAGCTCGGCCACTGGCTGGGCGTGCCCGTCCGCGCCGGCGGCTCCGTCACCGACGCTCACGTCCCGGACGCTCAAGCCGGTCTCGAGTCGGCTCTCGCCATCGAGACCGTGCTGCGTATGGACGTGCAGTACGTCCTGCACTCTGCCGGCATACTCTCGTCGTTCAACTGCTACTCCCCGGTCAAGTTCGTCATCGACGACGAGGTGCTCACCGCCCTGCGCATCGCCAAGCAGCCGATCGTCGTCGATGACGAGACCCTGGCTCTCGACGTGATGGCCGCCGTTGGGCCGGGTGGCACCACGCTGAGCCAGGCCCACACCCGGCGGCATGCCCGCGACGGTCGCAGGACTACGATCATGAACCGCGCCCCGTACGAGACCTGGCGAGGGCTCGGCGCGCGCGACCTGGCCGAGGTAGCTGCGCAGCGCATGGCCGACCTTCTGGAGCAGTACGAGCCCCCCGACGATCTGGACCCGCTCGTGCGCCGCCAGCTCGACGCCTATTGCCTCGGGTGAGACCGGCCAGAGAGCCCGGAGTGGACCCTATCGGGCGGAGGCCCCGCCGGCACCGCGCCCGCCGAGCGCCCCCGCGAGCGATCCTTCGAGCATCCTGGTGAGGACGCGATACGGGTTCGCGAGGTCGAGGCCGGGGTCGATGGCCACCTGGATGGCGAGTCCGTCGATCACTGCGCTGAGCACCTGTGCGAGGCCCAGAAGATCGGGGTCCGCCAGTGCGTCGGACGCGTCCTTCACGCCCAGCCACTCGAGCTTCAGGCTCCAGTACCACTGGTAGAGCAGGGCGATGCGCCGCCGCAGCACGTCGTCACGCAGGACGTGGGGCAGCAGTTCGAAGAAGACCTGAAAGTCGGCGGCGGCGGCGTCCATGCGTCGCATCTCGTCGACCAGGCGCTGGGTGCGCTCGCCGGGTGCGGCGTCCTTCATGCGCTCCAGAGAGAGCAGATATTCATCGTGAACGACGGAGTCGACAAGGGCGGCCACAAGCCCGGCCTTGTTGTCGAAGTAGTACGCGATCATTGCCTTGTTCTCACCGGCGCGCTCGCTGACCGCATTGAGGGTGAGGGCCTCGAAGCCGTCGTCGGCGACGATCTCCTTGGCGGCGATCAGTAGCTTGCGAGCCGTCTTGGGGAGCGACGAGAGAGGATCCTCGAAGGCGGACTTCAGGTGGCTCCGACTCGAGGGCGAGCCTGCGATGTTCGCCCGCGCCGACTTGTCGGATCTCACAGGCTCCTCACTTCCGCCGCGCGCTTTGGGCGTGCGACCCAGTTCGCTTGACAACCCAAACGGGCCGATGTGCAATGGAGTACTAATTGACCGGTCGATTAGGCCTCCGAGGGCATCCTATCAGACAGGGGCGCGATGGAGGAGTGGCGCGCCCGACCCGCCGGGGCGACCGGTTGGGTCCCTGTCGGGGCTCGGCGTGCCGGTCCTGAGGTGGGCGCGGTGGACGAAGCGGGCGAACGCCGCCTATGGTTGCACTGCCCCGCCGACAGCTGAGGAGACCGATGGACTTCTACACCGGTAACGTGCTCAGGCTCGACCTCACCCGCTTGCGGGCTTCGGTCGAGCCCCTCGACATGGAGTGGGCCCGCCTCTACATCGGTGGCAAGGGCCTGCTGCTCCGCTATCTCTTCGAGGAGCTCGCGCCCGGCACGGGCGCGCTCGCTCCCGAGAACCCACTGATCCTCGCGACAGGACCATTTGCCGGCACTCTCGCGGCGACCTGCTCGCGCCTCGCCGTGGGCTGCAAGAGCCCGGCGACAGGCATGCTCCTCGACAGCTACGTCGGCGGCTCCTTCGCCCCGGAGCTCAAGTTCGCCGGCTATGACGTCGTGATCGTCACGGGTCGTGCTCCCGAGCCCGTGCTCGTGCGTATCATCAACGATGAGGTCGACTTCGTCCCCGCCGCGGGCCGCTACTGGGGCCTCGAGACGGCGCCGCTCGAGGAGCTCATCCGCGAGGAGATGGGGCCGGGCGCAAAGGTGCTCTCCACCGGCCCGGCCGGGGAGAACCTCGTGCCCTACGCGTGCCTCTCCACCGACCAGTACCACAAGGCCGGCCGCGGCGGTGCCGGGGCAGTGATGGGTAGCAAGAACCTCAAGGCGATCGCGGTGCGCGGCACCGGTGCCGTCACGGTGCCCGACGCAGCCGCCTTCACGGCCGACATGCTGCGACTCCAGAACGAACGCGTCCTCACTCCGGACAACGCCTGGACCTACGAGGAAGGCACGCCGTTTCTCGTCGACGCCGTCGGCGCCGCCGGCGCCCTGCCGACGCGCAACTGGCGCACCGGCAGCTTCGACGGCGCCGGGACGATCAACTCGACGGCGCTCCTGCGCATCCGCACGAAGATCCGCGCCTGCACCCAGTGCCCCCTCGCCTGTCGCCAGGTTCACGCCTTTGAGGGCTACGTCTGCGAAGGCCCCGAGTTCGAGACCCTCGGTCTCTGCGGCTCCAACTGCGGCGTGGGTGACCTCAGCGCAGTCGCCGCCTTCAACCGCGAGTGCGACGAGCTCGGCCTCGATACGATGTCCACCGGCGCCGTCGTGGCTCTGGCCATGGACCTCTGCGAGCAGGGCGCCGCCGAATACGGCCTCGCCTTCGGCGACGTCGGCGGCTACCTCGAGGCGCCTCGCCTGATCGCGACGCGCGAGGGCTGGGGCGCCGAGCTGGCGCTCGGCGCCCGCGAGCTCGCGGCGCTCAAGGGCCGGCCCGACCTGGCCGTGGAGGTCAAGGGCATGGAGATGCCGGCCTACGACCCGCGTGGCACGTTCGGAATGGGCCTCGGTTACGCTACCTCGGACCGCGGCGCCTGCCACATGCGCGCTTTCACCGCCGGCGACGACATCCTCGGCGGGGAGGGTGCCGCCGACTCGCTGGAGGGAAAGGCGCGGCTCGTCGTCGACCAGCAGGATTTCAGCGCCGTCGCCTGGACCGGTGTCTGGTGCGCGAACATGGCGCTCGACACCGAGTTCATCGGCGCCCATCTCGCGCACGTGTGGGGGCGCGAGGTCACCCACGAAGAGCTCATGACCACGGGAGCCCGCATCTGGAACCTCGGCCGGCTCCTGAATCTGCGCGAGGGGCTGCGCCGCGCGGACGACTCCCTGCCCGACCGGATCCTCAGCGTGCCTCATCCCGACGGCGTCGCCGCCGGCAAGGTGGTCGGCGCCGACGCGTTTCGCGACGCGCTGGACGAGTACTACCGGCTGCGCGGGTGGGACGCCGACGGCGTGCCCACCGCGGAGACGCTGCGCAGGCTCTCACTGACCGAGTTGGCCGGCGACGCGGCCGCCTGAACCCGGGGCGGCGCCATGACCACGGAGTTCGAGGTGATCCGCCGGCAGACGGACCTTCGCGCCGACCGCTTCGACGTGAGCGCGGAAGCGCCGACGATGAAGGCCGTCCTGACGGTCGGCAACGGCGGTCTTGAGAAGCTCGAGTACCGCGATGTCCCGATGCCGGTGGCCGGGCCGGGCGAGGTCTTGCTGCGGGTGCTCGCCGCCGGCGTCAACGCCACCGAGATCAACACCCGCCTCGGCTGGTACTCACCGGACGTGACCGCCGGCACGGGAGGCGCCGCGACGGAGCAGGAGCAGGGGGCGGTCGCCAGGGAGGACGGGGGATGGAGTGAGCCTACGCCCTTCCCCCTCATCCAGGGCACCGACTGCTGCGGGCTTGTCGTGGCGGCAGGGTCCGGCGGCCACGACCACCTTCTGGGGCGGCGCGTCCTCGTGCGCCCGTGCATGCGCCCGCGCGGATTCACTTCGCTGGAGACCATCTGGATGGCGTCCGACTTCGACGGCGCCTTCGCCCAGTTCGTCAAGGTTCCGGCTTCTGAGGTCTTCGCCGTGGAGTGCGACCTGAGCGACGCGGAGCTCGGCGCGATCCCCTGCGCCTACGGCACGGCCGAGAACATGCTGCACCGCGCCGGCGTGGCCCACGGAGAGCACGTGGTCGTCACCGGCGCCTCCGGCGGCGTCGGCTCGGCCGCGGTGCAGCTCGCCAAACGGCGCGGCGCCTCGGTGACCGCGGTCGCGGGGCGCGCGAAGGCGCAGCAGGTGCGCGCGCTGGGCGCGGACGCCGTTGTCGACCGCGCCGCCGACCTCCTCGCGACCATCGGCGAGCAGACGGCGGACGTGGTCGTGGACAATGTGTCGGGGCCGACCTTCGGCGCCCTCGTCTCGGTTCTCAAACGAGGCGGCAGGTACGCGTCGTCCGGCGCCATCGCCGGCCCGATCGTGACGTTCGACAAGCGCACCTTCTACCTGCGGGACCTGACGCTGATCGGCTGCACCGCGTGGGACGAGCCGGTCTTTCCCGATCTCGTCTCCTACGTGGAGCGGGGCGAGGTGCGGCCGCTGGTCGCGAAGACGTTCGCGCTCGAGCGGATCGCCGACGCGCAGACCGAGTTCCTCGAGAAGCGG
>JBBQFA010000078.1:0-9612 GCA_038321515.1 Thermoleophilia bacterium
GAGCCCGAGCTGCGCCGCATCGAGGCGCGGATCGGACGGGCGCTGGTCACCGAGTTCGACCTCGACCTCTCGGGCCTGGCCCTCGACATGACCAACTTCGCGACGTTCATCGACTCATCCAACGAGCGCGCCCCCATCGCCCAGCGCGGCAAAGCCAAGCAGAAGCGCGTCGACCTGCGCCTCGTCGCCCTGGCGCTCGTCGTCTCCCGCGACGGCGGCGTGCCGCTGATCTCCCACGCCTACCGCGGCGACCGCCCCGACGTCACCCAGTTCGCGGCCGTCATCGATGAGCTGCTGGCCCGCTACCGGGAGCTCGCCGGCAGCGTCGAGTCGCTGACCGTGGTCTACGACGCGGGCCAGAGCTCGGCCGTGGGTCAAGTGCGCATCGAGGCCGCGGGGATCGGCTTCGTGGGCTCGCTGCCGCCGGCGCAGCACCCGCGGCTGCTGGCCCTGCCCACGGCCTCATACGAGGACGTCGACGCGCAGCGCTACCCGGGCCTCACCTGCATCGACACCTCCGTCAGCGCCTTGGGCGTGAAGCGCCGGGCGCTGCTCACCCATTCACCGAGCTTGCACGGCGCCCAGTCGCGCGGCTTCGCGCAGACCCTGGCCAAGGCGCGCCGCCGGCTCAGCGAACTGCAGGCGCGCCTGGAGCGCGGCCGGACCCGCCTCGCGCGCGCCGCGGTCGAGGCCGAGATCGAAGCGATCTGCAAGCCGCGCTGGCTGGGTGAGGTGCTGCGCGTCAGCCTCAGCGGCGAGGCGCCGGCGCAGCTGCGCCTCGCCTGGCGCCTCGACGAGCGCGCCCGCGCGCGCCTCGAAGAGCGCCTCTTCGGCAAGCGCATCCTGTTCACCAACCGCGACGACTGGTCGACCGCCGAGGTGGTCGCGGCCTACCGCTCGCAGTCCGAGGTCGAGGCGGGCTTCCGCCAGATGAAAGACCGGCGCGTCGTCTCGTTCGCGCCGCTGCACCACTGGACCGACTCCAAGATCCGCGTGCACGTCTTCTACTGCGTGCTCGCCCTCACCGTCGCCCACCTGATGCGCCGCGAGGCCGAGCGCGCCGGACTGCACCTCTCGGTGCGCGAGCTGCTGGCCACCCTGGGCGGCATCGAGGAGACCGTATTGCTCTACCACGACGGCGGCAAGGGCCGCCCGCGCGCGCGCCGCATGCTCACCGACATGAGCCCGGTCCAGCGCCGCCTGGGCGAGCTCTTCGACATCGAGCGCTACGCACCGACGCGCTAAAGCGCAGGCTCGGGCGGTCCACCTTAGGTAATACACTCCGCGGGGACGAAAAACGAGCTGAGCAGGTCTTTTATCACTCGGGCTCGAGCTAGGGGGGAAACTCGGGCTAGCTCGGCTGGGAGAACGCCGGCCTTGCCACGACGCTGCTGATAGAGTACCGACGAGATTCCAGCATCGGGGCCATGGGGGTGGGGGGAGATGATCCGGAAGCGTCTGTCGACTTCGCTTTGGCTCGTTCTGACGACGTTGGTCGTCGTCTTGCTGACGGCATCGCCGGCTGTCGCCGCGCCGGGGGACCTGGATATCACCTTCGGCAACGGCGGCATCGCGCTCGCCACCTTCGGAGCCGGTCTCGACAAGGCAACGGCCATGGCTGTCCAGGCCGACGGCGGCTACATCGTCGCGGGCGTTCACACAGACGGTACGACCTTCGCACAGACCTGCACCGTCAAGCGCTTCCTGTCGGATGGTTCGCTCGATTCCGCATTCGGCAACACTTGGGGAGTCGGCCTCGACTCGCCCGACGCGGCCAAGAGTTGGCGGCCCGCTCAGATCCTCGTGGACGGGCAGGGCCGCATCTACCTCTACCTGCGCGGCAACGAAGCCAGCGACTTCCACGTCATGCGGCTTCTCAGTGACGGCCGCGTCGACGCTGAGTTTGGCAACGCGGGGATCGTGGACTTGCAGTTCACCTGGGCGTACGTCGGTATGTCGTACATGGCGCTCTACCCCGGAGGCGGACTGGTGGTCGGCGGCACGGACTACGACCTCCTGCATCTGAAGGACATTGTCGTTCAGCGCCTGAAGGACGACGGCTCAGTGGACACGTCGTTCGGCACAGACGGGCTCTTCCGCATCGACGTCGCCGCTGGATCGGACGACGCCCTGAAGGGCATCGCGATTGCAGCCAATGGAGACATCCTTGTCAGAGGGTACGTCCAGTGGCGTGACGCTGTGCTCCTCAGGCTCACCCCTTCCGGTGTGCGTTCGACGGCCTTCGGCAACAACGGGTTGGCCGTGCTGCCATCTTGGGTGTATGCCGACCAGCCCGGTGTGGTGTATCAGCATGCCGTCTTCGAAGGCTCCGACGGGAGCATTCTTCTGAATAGCGGCGCGCAGCTCAAGCGCGTCAGCGCCAGTGGTGTGGTGGACACGGCCTACGGGACCGACGGGACTGTGACCTTGCTGGGCGCGCCGAACGCGACACACAGGATCTCCACTGTGCTGGTGCAGCCAGACGGAAGCATCGTGTGTGTGGGCACCGTCGACAGTGGCTTCCCCAGATACAAAGACATCCTCGTGACTCGCAACTTCGCCGACGGCAGCGTCGACACCGGCTTCGGCACGAATGGCGCCGTGATTACCAGCCTTGGCGGTGCTGATGACTGTGCCACGGCGGCCTTTGACACGAGCGGGAAGCTAGTTGTGTCGGGCTATGCGTATCCGTCCGGCGTGGGGGCCGTGGGGCGGCAGACCAGCCGGGGTAGCCGAGGCACAGCCACGTTCGGCATGGGCCTGGTTCGCTACCTGTGCGGACCCTCTTCCCCAACGCCGACTCCAACTCCGACACCCACCCCCACGCCGACGCCCACTCCAACTCCCACTCCAACTCCGACTCCAGCAAGGCCGGTGCTGGCAAGGCTCTCGCCGACCGCAGGCAAGCGCGGCGCCACCGTCACGGTCACCGGCAAGGACTTCGGCAAGAAGGGCCGCACCAGCTACGTGAAGTTCGGCGCCACCAAGTGCGCCAAATACGTCTCCTGGAGTACCACGCGCATCAAGTGCAAGGTGCCGGCGAAGGCGAAGTACGGGAAGCTCAAGGTCACCGTGGTGACGGCGGGCGGCACGAGCAACGCCAAGACGTTCAAGGTGAAGCGGTAGGGATAGCACCGGCTGCATCTGCATCTCTGTGGTCGTCTCTCCCCGACCCTGGGATTGGATAGGCTTCGTCCAGGACGGTGAGCCACGCGGCGCTCCGCGATCAACCTAGGCATAGGAGGCAGCATGAGGCACATGTCGATCCGTTCTGGCGGCAGTCATCACGGGCATCGCCCGTTCCTGTGCGGCGTCACCGCTCTGGCGGTGCCGGCGACGGCGACGGCGCCCTCGACATCTTCTACGTTGACGGCTCCGGACAGCGCTCGGCGACCGTGGACACGCTCTCCTTCTGACGCGAGGGTCGCCGGGAGTCTCGTTGGCAGCGGCCGGATCTACTTCACGGTCAGCCGCGCGCTGCCGGTCTTGCGCTGCGCGTTGTCGGCGATGTCGGTGGCGTAGACCTTGATGGTGTACGCGCCCTTCGCCAGCGTGCAGCGCCAGACGAAGGACTTCTCGACGTTGCACGTCGTCGTGCCTGCATTGAGCGACCGCTTCACCTTCTTGCCCTTGAACAGCTTGAGGGTGACCGTCGCCTTGCCGCACCCGGGCACGACGTCGCTGGCCTCGAAGCGGATCCTGACCTTCTTGCCCTTCTTGACGGTGGCGGCGTAAGCCTTGGTGGTCGGCTTGATCGTGTCGAGCCTGACCGTCACGGCCTTGGCCGTCTCGACGTTTCCGGCCACGTCGGTGGAGCGGTACTTCCAGGTGCTGCTGCCCTCGGTGTCGAGGGTAAAGGGCGTCGCGTAGAGGGTCCACTCGGCCACACCTTGGAGACGGTACTCCGTCGACGCCACGCCGGAGGTCGCGTCGGTGGCGCTCAGCGTGACGGTCACCGGAGCGTTGTTCCAGCCCGCGGCGTTGGGCGGCGGAGCGGGGGTGGCGGTGGTGATCGGAGGGTCCGGGTCGCCGTTCATCAGATCGGCGACAGCGGTGCGCGCCGTGGGCAGCAGGGCGTAGAGCGCGTCGCCGGGGCAGTCGGTGTAGTTGGCGTCGCGGTGTGCGGAGATCACCGGCAAGATCACCGTCGTGCCGGCCTTGTACTTGTCCGTGGCGCCACAGGTCATCTCGACCGTTCCGCTCGGGTCGGCACCGGTCAGCGAGAGCTTCCAGGCGAGAAGAGCCTCGAGCGAGGCGACAGCGACGACCGGCGGCGCCTCGCTCCCGTACGTGCCAATCACCGAGACGCCGGTGCTGCCGGTGTTGAAGCCGAGCACCTGGGCGCCAATGACGCCGCGAGCGACGCCGCCGTAGCGACCCTCGTAGATGGTCCCGAAGCGGTCGACGAGGAAATTGTAGCCGATGTCGCCCCAGCCCAGCGTCTTGGTGTGATAGACGTAGATGGCGCGCACGATCGCCGGCGCCTCCTCCTGCGTGTAGGTGTTGCGAGTGGCGGTGTGGTGGACGAAGGCCGTCTTGACGGTCGCGTAGCTGGGCGTCGCCTTGCGCAGGGACTCGTCGGCGCCCCACTCCTGACGCGTGACGATGGTCGGCGCGGCGGGACTCGACGCCGCGACCGGCAGCGCGAGGCTCGCGCCCGTGACGGCAGGGGTGTGCGACACCGCGGCGGTGCCCGCGGCGGACGCACCGGCTGCCACGGTGGCCGCACTCCCGACGCTGTCGATGACGGCGACGCGCACGTTGGCGAGTGCAGCGGGCGCACGCGCGGTCCGGGCGCGCGCGAGCACCTGCACGTAGCGCGCCGGCCCGGTCCACACCGGCTCTGTGAACCACTCCCCGGCGTGACCGGCCTGCTCGTTCCGCTCCAGGGCGGTCTCGTACCAGCGGCTCCAGGACCGCCCGTCGTCGCTGGTGCGCAGCTGCACGACGACGCCGGCGACGGCACGGGGCGCGGCGCAGACGACGCCGACCAGGGAGAAGCGCATGCCGGCGTCGAGGGTGACGGACCGTACAGAGGTCGGCGCGCGCGAGCCGGAGAGGGCAGCGACCGATCGGCCAGGCGCCACCGGCAGCCCGCCGGAGACGCGGATCTCCTTCACGCGCACCTGCGGGGCGCTCACCCCCCGCACACCCGCGCCGCTCGTGCGTGGCGACGCCCAGACAACGCCGAGCACGACGACGATGCCGACGAGAAGCGCCGCGGCGAATCTTGCATAGCGTCTGGGAGCTTTCGCTCGGTGCGGGCGCATGCGCTTCCCCATCTCCTTCGGCACATCGGCGGCGAACCGCTCGAAGCGGCGAGCACGGGATGACTCTCAGTGTAGTCGCTTCGCGGGGGCGGCGCAGCCGCCCGCCGTGGTCCGCGTCCGGGCCGCCCGACGGCTTCGGGTACGGTGGCGAGCGGGTAGTGTCGATGCATGGTGGTGGGCCGCGCACGCGGTCGCGGCCCCAGCCCACCACCGTTGGCGTATCGAGGAGGCCGGCCGGAATCGCCCTTCTACCAGGGCGCCCAGGCCTACGAGACCTACGGCGTCAAGCAGGCGCAGGAGTGGCTCGGGCACTCGGACCCGGCGACCACGCTGCGCCACTACGTGCGCCTCATGACCGCGGCGCGGGCGAAGACGGTGGCCGGGCTCGACGAGGTAACGCGGGCGGCGCTCGAGCGGGCGGAGGAGCAGGCGCTCGTGGACGCTCAGCCGCTCAGCCGCTCGAGCACAACGTCGTCTCGCGCGCCAGCCGGCGCCAGTCGCCGCGTCTCCCGCGCGCTGCTCTGTCTCCAGCCAGCAGGTGGCCGCAGCCTCACGGCCTTTGCGGCGAGATGTTCTGATTGATGTGGAAGAGGTTGTCGGGGTCCCACTTCGTCTTGACCGCCACGAGGCGCTCGTACTTCTCGCCGAAGGCGGCGCGCTGCAGGGCCTCCCCCTCCTCCACGAGGCCGGGGAAGTTGAGGTAGATGTTGCCGCCCGAGTAGGGCCGCAGGTCGGCCACGAGGCGGCGGGCCCAGGCGATGTTGGCTTGGTCGTCTGCCGCCGAGATCCAGTTGGCCTCGGGGTTGGCCATGAAGCTGGCGCCGCGCCCGTTGAAGGCGGCGCCGCCGGAGGGCTCGCGCCTCACGGCGCCGCCCAGGTGCCAGACTTCGACCGAGCTCAGCTCCGAGACCTGAGCGTCAGCGGAGGAGGCGACCAATTCGATGGCCTCGTCGCTGAGGTCGTCGAGCAGCGCCGACTTCCAGTAGTAGCGCTGGCCGCGCGGATAGTCGGCGTCCCAGATCCTTTGCACGTCGCGATGACCTCATCGATCTCCACTCTGACGTCGCTCATCATCTACTCCATGCCTCAGCATGCATGACGCATGCGTGCTTACTGTGACTGGGTGTTTACCCTGCTCGGACGAATGCAGCACGCCGTGTGCCTCACCGCGAGTTACGCCTCGTGAAGATGCTGGGCGCAGCGGTGAGTGTGGGACGGCGAGCCCCACGTCAGAAAGGGCTTCCCGTACTCCAGGGCCGCTCGCCGCGGCCCGTGAGATCTTCGAACGGCTCGAGGCGAAGCCGGCGCTTGCGGAGGTCGACCGACTTCACGACTGGATCACGTCGGCGCCGCACTGACAGCCGCGAGCTGCGTCTGCATCGTCTTCTGCGTCTGGCCCCACGGCCAAGCGGCGCTGCGCGACCGACGCGACAGAACTGACAGAACCGACGGATGATGGCGACGAAGTGCCCAATCGTCGGTTCTGTCGACTTCGTCAGTCTCCGGGTAGCCGTCGGGTGTGCCGATCATGATCGGACTCTGGCGTACCACGAAGCGCTGGGCCCCGCAGGCCATCCTCCGGGTCCGCTGCCGAGGGTCTCCGGTCCGGCTGCTCCTCGGGCGACCGCCGGGGCTGTGGCGATGCGCTCAAACGCTGGACGAGGAAGGCGCGGCGTGCGAGGCTTGCCGTCTCACGCTGGGGGCGGATGCTCACGGTTTCCTAACAGTGGTGGCGCCATCATGGATACGCGACACTGGCCACAGCGGATCGAGGGCTGTGGCGAAACCCGTTGCGGAGGAGGCGTTGTGAGGGGCTACACGAAAGACGAGGTCATCGAGTCCGGACGTGCCGCGTGGTGGCGACGGGCCCCGCTGATCGAACCCAGCTTCCTCTTCGTCGGTCACGGCTTCTTCTCCGTGACGCCCACCGGAGAGCGCGCGCCCCTCACCACCGACGAGGTGCCTGTGGACGGCTGGGAGCACTACTCGGCGTGCAGCTGCGACTTGTGCCTGGGTGCGCGGCGTGACGAGATGCGCGCAGAGCAACACGCGGCCAAGGAGAACTAGAAAGCGCGCGACTCCGCGTGTGCTAGTAATCCGTGGTTCGAATCCACGTGCGCCCACTAACGATTTGCAGGGATTTCTCCCGCGCCACCCTCCGCCCGAAGCCCGATCTGCAACCATTCGATGCAACCGAAATCCCCGGACCGCGATTGGCTTCGTTCGGACGCCTTGGGAAACCGGCCCTTCATTTTCGCTGCAAATCGACACAGTTCTTGTGACTACCTGTGACGGACTGGGCTTCCTTGGTCCCAGACGGGCAGGCTGTCTCTGCCGCCGCCGCCGATCGTCTCCGCCGGCCGCCTACTCCGGTCGCGCGGCTGCAGCCGCCTCGAAGAGCTTCTCCGGGATGTGGCAGTAGCCGCCGGGGTTCTTATCCAGGTAGTCCTGGTGGTAGTCCTCGGCGCGCGTGTAGTTGGTGAGCGGGCCACTCTCGACAGCTATGGGCTCGGCGTACACTTTCTGCAGTTGCGTCAGCGACCGCTCGATCACCGCCTTGTCGGTGGCGTCGGTGTAGTAGATGCCGGTGCGGTACTCGGTGCCGACGTCGTTGCCCTGCTTGTCGACGGACGTCGGTTCGATGGCATCGTAGAAGAGGCCGAGCAGGAAGGGCAGCGGGGCCACGGCCGGATCGTAGACGACCTTGACGGCCTCGGCGTAGCCGCTGCCGTCTCCGTAGGTCGCCGAGGAGCCGGAGCCGTTCGCATAGCCGACTTCGGTGGCGACGACACCATTCACGAGGCCGATGTACTTCTCGAGACCCCAGAAGCATCCGCCGGCCACGTAGATGGTCTTCACGTCCTTGCCCGTGTAGTCCTGTGGAGTGGCTCGCTCGGTGGTGTCTACGGGGGAACCGGCATCCGTCGGCTTCTGGCCGCAGCCGGCCAGCAGCAGCGCGAGCAGGATCGATACGGCGAGCACTCCCAGAGTCGAGCGGTGCGGGCCATGCACGGCACACCTCCTGTCTTGTGCATACCCGCACGTCCGGGCGGGCAGGACGGATCCACCGGTGACCTATGCTCGGTTCGACCCTGATTCGCCGCCAGTATGTGACCGCACGCGGCTGTGCGCAACCGCGCCTGGGAGGACTCTGGGAGGACAGCGGAACTGATGCTGGTGGGGCACGTCGTCCCGTGCCCGAATCGGCCAGCGATTGAGGAGGGCCCACTTCGGGCCCGGGAGCCCCAGTCGATCTTCGACTGGGCGCCGGAGCGACGCTGATGCTCCGTGCATCTCACCGCCGCATCGCAGGCCGAGCTCGTCGGCGTTGCGCCGCGGCCGGCCGCCTCCCCGCCTACTGCAGGTCGGCGACGTTCACCACCCAGACGGCGTAGCCCTCCGCCTGGTCGGCTCCGAAGAGCATATCGAGGTCGTCGAACTCGGCCACGCCCATGATCTGTGAGCACTTGTCATTGTCCGGCTCCGAGGTGGTCACGTTGTTCCAGGACGGGCCGTCAGGCGAGGCGAGGATCTGAACGGCCTGCTGCGAGCCGCTCTTGTAGGGGCCGGTGTCGGTCTGGTACAGCATGCTGGTCACCAGGAAGCCGCCGCTCGCGCGGTCGGTGATCGCCACCAGCGAGCGGCGCGTCTCCTTGTTCGACCGACGCGAGATCGTCAGCGGTCCGGCAGTTCCCGCTCCGCGGTGTTGAAGATCTCGTCGATCGTCTCGTCGGTGCCGCTCGCGAATGGTTGCCGAGATCGATTTCGTGGTATCCATGGCCTACTACGGCGCCAGCATGTTCTCTCGTGCCGCCGAGGCCTTCGCCGACGTGTCGGCGGGATCCCGCTATGACTCTCTGACCTGACTCCATCGATGACCTCGTTCAGGAGGTGCGCTATGCAGGCTCTGGTGATCGACAAGGGTGATCTGCGCTGGGAGGAGCGACCCGATCCGTGGATCGGGGACTCCGAGCTGCTGGTCGCGGTGCGGGCCGCGGGAGTCAACGGGTCCGACCCGGCACAGCAGCGTGGGCAGTACCCGGCGCCGCCCGGGTGGCCGCCCGATATCCCCGGGCTGGAATTCGCTGGTGAAGTGCTCGAGGTCGGCTCGCGAGTGACGCGGTTCAAGGCCGGCGATCGAGTGATGGCGCTGGTCGGCGGCGGTGCGCACGCCACGCTGGCCGCAGTCGACGAGTGGCATGCGCTGGCGATCCCGGCCGGCCTGTCCTGGCCCGAGGCCGGCGGCTTCATGGAGGTGTTCAGCACGGCCTTCGACGCGTTGTTCACTCAGGCCGGCCTGTCACTCGGCGAGCGCCTGCTTGTGACGGGTGCGGCCGGCGGA
>JBBQFA010000079.1:0-9610 GCA_038321515.1 Thermoleophilia bacterium
GTTGTGCAGCGCCGCCGTCTCCGGCGGCGCGTCGTGGGCGCCGAGCGGCCGCTCGACGACGTCGATCTCGGGCAGGGCGTCGATGATCTTCGTGCAGTCGGCGACGTCTTGCTTGAGCGACTCGTGCAGCTCGCCGGTGTACGGGTCGACGACCTGGATGCCCTCGCCGAAGTTCGTGAAGCCGACGCGGCCGTCTTCGAGCACCACGTCGTGAGCCGGGTCGCGGCCGCACATGACGACCGTCGAGGGCGCCGAGCGGATCGCGTCTTCAACGAGGTGCGCCGGCAGGCGCACCACGTTCTTCTCGCGATCGATCTCGGCGCCCGCGGCGGCGAAGATCTCACGGGCTTCGTCGTCTTCGACGAAGACGCCCGTGCGCGACAGCACTTCGAGCGTCGCGCCGTGGATCTCCCGCAGCTCGTCGTCGGTGAACACCTCGAGGCGGAAGCCACCGCTCTTGCGCGCGCCCGCGCGCGAGTTACGTCTCATCTCGCGCCTCCGCCGGGCGTGGTGCGCTCCTTGAACCTCTCCACGCTGTTGATCGGCACGTCGAGGACGCGAGCGATATTGAACTTGGCCTCGATCTGGTTGGCCAGATACGGCTGGCTGATCGCGTAACTGTGGATCCCGCCGAACCCGAGCTCGGCGCGGATGTCGGTCATGACCGCCGGGTCCGAGAGGTCGAACGGCGTGACGCCGAGCTTGTCGGCCACGTACTGCTTTGCTTCTTTGAGACGCATACCGCGAGTCATCTGCATCCGAGCCACCAGGTCTCCGGCTGCTCGTATACCGCCGATGCTTGCGGCTTGCGCGTGGGCGTTGTGCATCCCGTGAGGGTCGCCCGAGCCCACCTACAACCCGTCCACGTGCAACAGGTCGACGAACGACTTGGCCGAGCGGCAGACTGCGTCCGCCAGCGGGTGGACGAACATCGGCACCGCGCCGACGCCCATGCCGGCGTTGGGGTGCACCGGGATGGTGGCCACGTCCATGCACGGCTTGATCAGCGCGATCGCGCGGGCGATGTTCCAAGCGAGCGACTTGCCGGTGTTGACGTTGACCACCGGCCCGAACATGGTGGCGCCGGCCTTCTGCGCCAGCAGCAGCTGGTCTTTCGGCCACAGGCCGGCCAGGCGCACGCCGTCCCACTCGAGCTGACCGTGCATGCCGAGCACGAACTCGCCGGCCATGCCGAGCTGCACGCCGAAGTCGGGGTACTTCTTGCGGATGATCTCGGTGGCGCGCAGCGCCGCCAGGAACTCGGGGTCGCCGGAGGCGCCCGTCGTGTCCCAGTCGATGGCGTCGGCACCGGCCTCCCACTGCGAGTCGGCGAGCTTGACCATGTCGACGACGGCCATCTCGACGGCCTCTTCCTGGGCGGCACGCGACTCGGCGATCTTGCCGAGCGGGAGCAGCTCGTTCCAGTTGTCGCACGGGCCGTCGGGCTTGGAGTACAGCCCCAGGTTGGGCATCACGCCGTACTGCAGCGGCGCGATCGTGGCGAGCTGTGCGTCGTGCATGTACTGCGCCTCGTAGGCGAGGATGGTGCGAACCACCTTGAGCGAGTAGTCGCCGACGCACAGCTCCAGCAGGTCGGCGCCCATCCACTGCTCGTAGGACTGTAGGTCCTGGATGCGGGTGGCGTGGGTCTTCATGCCCGTGCCGTCGCAGCTCAGTACGATCTCGTCGCCCACGTCGACGCCGGTGAAGCGCGCCGGCGAGGCGTAGATGTCGAGCAGATGGTCGAGCTCTTCCTGGGTGAGAGGCGGCACCTTGGCCCTCTTGGCCGCCGCCTCCGACCCGGCTTCGAGATCGGCTCTGATCTCGTCGCGCGTCATGTGTACGAAGGTGCCGTCGCCCATGCGGGTCGGCACCTTGCCTTCGTTCGTCACGCTGCCCTCCTCTGCTGGCCGAGCCGGCTCGGCGTACTAATCAACCGGTCAATCAGTTCCTCACTAGACATCTGCCGGCGAGAGATGTCAAGCGAAGGAGGCGGGTCTCACCGCCCGGCGCACGGTTCACCCGGCGCTCACTCAGGTAGCGCCTCGAGCGGACCCGCGACGCCCGCCGCGTCTGAGGGAGAATCCGCGAGCGCCGCCGCATCCTCGAGCGGCGCCTTGCCCACGTTCTCGCCCTCCCACTCGAAGTTGGTCTTGTCGGTGCGCAGGATGTGCCAGGTCTCCGTGTAGGCGATGCCCTCGATCTCCTCGAGATCCTCGTTGAGGAACTTGTACAGGCCCTCGTTGTCCGGCAGGTGGGCCTCGATGAGGATGTCGAAGGAGCCAGTAGTGTAGCCGACATACGCCACGTTCTCCATGGCCGCGAGCCGCGCGCCGACGCCTTTGGCGTACCCGCGATTGACCCGGATGCCGACCATGGCGTCGACCGGGAACCCGATGGCAGCTGGGTTGACCCTGGCCATCGGGAAGATGGCGCCCCTCTTGATCATACGGTCGACCCGATTGCGCACCGTCGGCTCGGAGACGCCGACAGTGCGCGCGATGCTGGCGTAGGAACGGCGGGCGTTCGGGCGCAGCAGCTTCATGATGCGACGGTCGAGCTCGTCCATCTCGGTCGAACCGAAAGGCGCCTGCCCCGCTCTGATCATGCGCTGTCCCTTGTTGGCGTGATGGTCATATCGAGCACAGATGTGTCTGCGCTTTCTCAGCCATTATCCCATCTATTCGTTGAGAAACAACTCAAATCACGTGTTTTGCATTGCGAAGGATAGGATTCAGATTGACAGCGCGCGGACGGCGTGCCATCGTGCTCCTGGCGATCGCCAAGGCGGCGAGCGCGAGCGTGCAGTCTGGTCGCCGCGGCGACGCGGAGAGCTTCGGCTTTGGGAGTGAGCGCTGATGAAGGCAAACACGACATGGCTCAGCGATGCGGAGAAGAGCCTGATCGCCGACCAGGCGATGGACCTTCTCGAGCGCGTCGGCATGCGCTTCGCCGGCTCGAAGGTGCTCCCCCTGCTGGCGGAGCGCGGCGCGCGCGTCGACGATGCCACCGGCATCGCGCGCCTGCCCCGAGAGCTCGTGGAGTGGACGATCGAGCAGTGCCCGCGGACGGTCCTCATGGCGGGCCTCACCGAGGCCGACGACGTGGTGCTCGGCGCGAACGAGCCCTTTCACTTCGCGCCCAGCGGCTGCGTCGCCAAGACGCTCGACTACCGCACCGGCGAGCGCAGGGCCAGCACGCTGCAGGACGTGCGCGAGTGCACCGCCCTGCTCGACGAGATGTCGGAGCTCGACCTCATGTGGACGCAGGTGAGCGCCTCGGACGTCCCGCTGGACCAGCGCGAGCTCACCGAGTACTTCACGCTGCTCACCGAGACCTCCAAGCACGTCACCTTCGTCGACTGCCCCGGAGAGGTCGACGCGGTGCTTCGGATCTGCGAGCTGCTCGCCGGCGACCTGCAGCGGTTCCGCGCCCGCCCGCGCATCTCCACCGTGGTCACGGCGGCGTCGCCGCTCCAGGTCGACGGTGCAGCTCTCGACATCCACGTAGCCCTCGCCGCCCGCGGTGTACCGATCGAGGTCTACTCCATGACCATCGCCGGTGCTACGTCGCCGGTCACACTGGCCGGCACGGTCGCCCAGGGCCTCGCCGAGTTTCTCGGCATCGCCACGGCGTTGCAGGTCGCGGCTCCCGGCGCCAGCCTCGTCTTCTGCTTCGGGTCGGGCGTCCTCGACATGCGGCAGACCACGTTCTCCATGGGATGCGTCGAAAGCGCGCTGATGGCCGCGATGGCCACCGAGGTCGGTCACTATGTGGGCGTGCCGACACTCAACCCCGGCCTCTCCACCGACGCCAAGCACGCCGGCCTCCAGACCGGCTACGAGAAGGCCCTGAAGACGGCCACGGTGTGTGGCGCGAACCCCGACATCGTCTCGGGCTGGGGCCTCATCGACTCGCACAACACGATGTACCTGCCGCAGTCCGTGGTCGACAACGAAGTCGCGGCCATGGTACGGCGCCTCCAGGCGCCGGTCGAGGTCTCGCAGGCCACGCTGGCCGGCGAGTCCGTCGCCGCGGCCGGCCCAGGCGGCGGCTTTCTCGGCCAGAAGGACACGGCGCGGCGCATCCGCGCCGGCGAACACTTCATGCCGTCAATCTCCACCCGGCTCTCCTACGACAAGTGGGTCGAGGAGGGCACGACGGAGCTCGATACGGCCTGCGAGAAAGTGGACCTCGTCCTCAAGGAGCGCGCCACCAAGGCTCCCTACCTGCAGGATGAACAGCTGGGCGCGCTGGCGGCCATCTGCCGCGTGGACGACGACGCCGTCGCCCACGCGCGCCGGGGCTAAACGCCCAGACGCTGCGGCGCCCTCCATCCAGAACAAGGAAACGGCTGCCCGCGCCGCATCGCAGGCCGCTTCTCAACGAATCGGAGGCAGCATGACCATGAAGATCGGCTACATCGGGCTCGGAGCCCTCGGCAAGCAGCTCGCCGGCTGCGTGCTGCGTGACGGCTTCCCGGTCACCGTGTACGACGTCGACGCGAGTTGCGCCGTCGACCTCGGCCGGGCGGGCGCCACCTGCGCCGACTCTATCGCCGAGACGGCGCGCGCATCGGACACGGTCATCACCTGCCTGCCCTCGCCGGAAGCCGTCACCGAGGTCGTCGCCGGCGACGGCGGCGTCATCGAGAACCTCGCCCCCGGCGGCACCTGGATCGACATGAGCACCAATGACCTGCACGAACTGCAGCGCCTCGCGGCCCTCGCCGCCGAGAAGGGGATCGCGACGCTCGAGGCGCCGGTGACAGGCGGCGTCCACCGCGCGGCCTGCGGCATGATCACCGTCCTCGTCGGCGGTGACGAAGAGGCCTTCAAGAAGCACCTGCCCGTCTTCAAGACCATGGGTGGCAGGGTCTTCTACATCGGCGAGCTGGGCCAGGCCTCGGTGATCAAGGTGATCACCAACATGCTGGCCTTCATCCACCTCGTCGCCGACGGCGAAGCGCTCATGCTGGCCAAGATGGGCGGTGTCGACCTTAAGCTGGCGTGGGACGTGATCCAGGCCAGCTCGGGCAACAGCTTCGTCCACGAGACCGAGGGCCAGCTCATCCTGAACGGCAGTTACAACATCAACTTCACGATGGACCTGGCCCGCAAGGACCTCTACTTCGCCCACCAGATGGGCCGGGAGTTCGGGGTGCCCCTGGAGCTCGCGGGGCTCACCGAGCAGATCTTCGCCCGCGCCCGCGCAATGTACGGCGGCGGCGCCCAGTCGCCCATGGTGGTCAAGATGCTCGAGGAGGCCGTCGGCACGGATCTGCGTGCCCCCGGCTTTCCCGCCGAGCTCGATCCGGAGTGACGGGCGGCCAGACGTAGATTTCACGCACGATGCGGCCCACGGCAGAATGTTCGCTCCACCGGTTGACTTACTGAACATCCGGCCGAATACTCTGGTCCCATCGCGTCAGGATGCGCGTCGCGCTGCGGGCGCGCGCAGAGACGACCAAGGAGACAGCGGCGATGGACATCAGCGATTTCACGATGGAGTTCTTCTCTCTCAAGGGCAAGAACGCCATCGTGACGGGTGGTAACACAGGGCTCGGCCAGGCGTTCACGCTGGCGCTCGCCAAGGCAGGCGCCAGCGTGTTCGTGCCGAGCATCGTCGACGACGACGGGCCCACCGGCGAGCTGGTCACGGCGGAGGGCGGCAGCTACGAGCTCATGAAGGCGGACGTCACCGCTCCCGGCGCGCCGGCCGAGATCGTCGCCGCCGGCGTCGAACGGCTCGGCTCGCTCGACATCCTCGTCAACAGCGCCGGCATCTGCCCGCTCGCCGGCGTGCTCGACTTCGGCCGCTCGCAATGGGACGCCACCGTGGCCGTCAACCTCACGGCCGCCTTCGAAATGGCGTACGAGGCGGCCAAGGTCATGGTCCCGCAGCGCTCCGGCAAGATCATCAACATCTGCTCGCTCTTCTCGTACCTCGGCGGCCGCTGGTCGTCGGCGTACGCGGCCACCAAACACGGCCTCGCCGGCTTCACGAAGGCCTACGCCGACGAGCTCGCCGAGCACGACATCCAGGTCAACGGCATCGCCCCCGGCTACTACGCCACCGAGATCACCACGGCCACGCGCAGCGACCCGGTGACCAACCAGCGCGTCCTGGATCACATCCCGGCCGCGCGCTGGGGCGACCCCGCGGACCTCATGGGCGCCACCGTGTTCCTTGCCAGCAAGGCGTCGGATTACGTCAGCGGCCACGTGCTCGTGGTCGATGGCGGCTATCTCGTCCGCTAGGGCGAAGAGGGAACGAGGCGATGGCTGGCAAGTACCTGATCGGCGTCGACAACGGCACACAGAGTGCCAAAGTCGTCATCTACGACCTCCAAGGGAACGTCGTCTGCGAAGGCACGCAGGTGCTGCGCCCCACGGTGCGTCCTCAGGTCGGCACCGTGGAGCACCCCGACGACGACCTGTGGGAGTCGATCGTCGCGGCCAGCAGGGAGGCGATGACCCGGTTCCCGGGGGATCCGGAGGAGATCGTGGGCGTCGGCCTCTGCACGATCCGCTGCTGCAAGGCCTTTCTGAAGGCGGACGGCTCGCTGCTGCAGCCGGTGATGAGCTGGATGGACACGCGCGCGTACCAGCCGTACCTGCCGGACGACCCCGAGCTCGCCTATGCGACCACCTCATCCGGCTACATGACGCACCGCTTCACCGGGGAGTTCCGCGACAGCGCCGCCAACAACATCCTCCTGCAGTGGCCCATTGACACCGACACCTGGCAGTGGAGCGACGACCCCGCGCTGCTCGAGGAGTTCAACCTCACGCGCGACCTGCTGGTCGAGCTGCAGATGCCCGGCGACATCGCCGGCTACGTGACGCCGGACGCGGCCGCGGCGACGGGCATCCCGGAGGGGCTGCCGGTCGTGACCACCGCCAACGACAAAGCGGTCGAGGCACTCGGCTCCGGCTCCCTGGATGAGAACACCGCGCTCATCTCTCTGGGCACCTACATCGCCTCGATGGTGCACGGCCGAGAGAACCGCAAGGTCCCGGCGGACTTCTGGACGAACTTCGCCTGCGTCCCGCACCGGTACCTCTACGAGAGCGGTGGCGTGCGGCGCGGCATGTGGACGCTCAGCTGGTTCCTCGACCTGCTCGGCCCGGAGGTCGCCGCCGTCGCGGCCGCCCAGGACACCTCGCGCGAGGAGTACCTCGAGCGCGAGGCGGAGACGATCCCCGCCGGGAGTGACGGGCTCATGACGGTCCTCGACTGGCTCGCCCCGACGGACAAGCCCTTCCGCAAGGGCGAGATCATCGGCTTCGACGTCCGGCACACCAGGGGCCACGTGTACCGATCGATCCTCGAGGCGATCGCCTTGACGATGAAGTCCAACGTCGATGCCATGTGCGCAGAGCTCGGCATCGACCTGCGCGAGATCGTCGTCTCCGGCGGCGGGTCCAAGAGCCCGCTCTTCATGAGCATCTTCGCCGATGTGTTCGGAGTGCCCGCCTCGCGCAACGCCGGCAGCAGCGGCGCGAGCCTGGGATCCGCGATCTGCGCCGCGGTCGCGACGGGCGTGTACCCCGATTTCGCGGCCGCCGCGGCGGCGATGAAGAGGGACCGCGAGTCGTTCGCCCCGGACCTCGCCAACCACGACATCTACCACCGGATGAACACCCGCGTGTACCACGCCATCCACGACGCCACCGACCCGATCCTCGAGCAGTCCTTCTCGATCTTCCAATGACGCCGGACCGCCCCAGAACGCAAAGGAACGCCACATGTCACTGAGCAGAGAAGCCATTGTAGAGGGCCTGCGCGGCATCGTGGGTCCGGACGCCGTGGTCACCGACGAGAAGGTGCTCGTCGAGAGCAGCGTCGACAACTTCCGCAAGCTGCAGAACATCTTCGACGTGCACACCATGCCGGTCCCGGCCGCGATCGTGCTGGCGCGCAGCACGGCGAAGGTCGCCGAGATCCTGCGCTTCGCCGACGAGAATCGCGTCAACGTGATCCCGCGCACAGGCGCCACGGCGACCGAGGGCGGCCTCGAGAGCGTCGTCGCAGACTCGGTCATCATCGACGGCTCGCCGATGAACGAGATCGTGAGCATCGACGCCTACAACATGCAGGCGACGGCGCAGTGCGGCGTCCCGCTCCAGGTGCTCGAGGACCGCGTGCGCGAGCTGGGGCTCACGACCGGCCACTCGCCGCAGTCGAAGCCCGTGGCCCACATGGGTGGCCTCGTGGCCACGCGCAGCATAGGCCAGTTCTCCACCCTGTACGGCGGTATCGAGGACATGGTCGTGGGCCTCGAGGCCGTCTTCCCCGGCGGCGAGGTGACGCGGATCAAGAACGTTCCCCGGCGGGCGGCCGGCCCCGATATCCGCCACGTAGTGATCGGCAACGAGGGCGCCCTCTGCTTCATCACCGAGGTGACGGTGAAGCTCTTCCCATACTTCCCCGAGAACAACGTCTTTCTCGGCTGGACGCTCAAGGACATGAAGACCGGCTTCGAGGCGCTGCGCGCGGTCATGGCGGGCGGCTACAAGCCGTCGGTGGCGCGGGTCTACGACCCCGGCGACGCCGGCCTGCACTTCTCCCACTTCGCCGCGGACGACGACTGCGTCCTGCTCTTCATGGCGGAGGGGCCGGCCGGCATAGCCACGGCGACGGCCCAAGGCGTCGCGGCCATCGTCGCCGGCTTCCCGGAGTGCGCGCCGGTCGAGAGCGCCTACATCGAGACCTGGTTCAACGACCTCTGCTGGGACGCGAGCAAGATCACCGCCGAGGACGAGCGCATCCGCCAGACCCGCAATGTGAACCGCACCACCGAGATCTCCGCCGACTGGAGTTCGATCAACGACATCTACCAGGCGGCGCGAGCGCGCATCATCGCCGAGATCCCCGACATCACGATGATGGGTGGCCACTCCTCCCACAGCTACATCAACGGCACCAACATGTACTTCAACTACTTCTTCAATGTCGTCGGCGTAGGCCCGGAGGAGGAGACCGACAAGTACTACCTCCCCATCATCGGCATCATCTGCGAGGAGACGCTGAGGCGCGGCGGCTCGATCGTCCACCACCACGGGATGGGCAAGGCGCGGGCGCCGTGGGTCAAGGACGAGTACGGCTCGTCCTACTACATCTTGGAGACGATGAAGCAGGCCTTCGACCCGCACGACATCATGAACAAGGGGACGATCATCCCCCTCTGAGCTGGCGAGGAGCGGCGCCGGGTGAGTGCCATGCGGATCTTGGTCTCTTTCAAGGTCACTCCCGACTTCGAGGCGTTGCGGGAGGCGGACTGGGCCGCGGGGGCGGCGCACGGCCTGGTGGAGACCCGCTACGTCCGCCGCATCCTCAACTGCTTCGACGAGAGCGCCCTCGAGATGGCGCTGCGCCTGTCAGACTCGCCGGCCGATCGCGGCGACGCAGCGGAGCTCAGCGCGCTCTCCGTGGGCGGTAGAGAAACCGAGCCGTACCTGAAGACGCTGCACGCCCTGGGCTACGAGCGGGCGGCCCGAGTGGACCCGGGCGCCGCCCTCGACTTCGCTCCCGCCGTAACCGCGGCGCTCATCGCCGCCTACGTGCAACAGGCGGGCGGCTGCGACCTGCTGCTCCTCGGCTGCCG
>JBBQFA010000080.1:0-9529 GCA_038321515.1 Thermoleophilia bacterium
CTGCCGGCGAGCCGGCCGGCGGTGGCGGCGGTACCGCCGCCGGGCGCGCCGAGGTTCGCCTCGCCCAGCCGCGCCGCGCGTGCCTCCCAGTACCGCGCCGACGAGAGGTGGTTGAGCAGCCCGCCGTCGTGGATCTCGAGCACGCGCGTCGCCACCCTGTCGATGAGGTGCCGGTCGTGGGTGACCAGCAGGATGGTGCCCGTGTAGTCCTCGAGCGCGTCGGCGAGCGCTTCGACGGAGCCCATGTCGAGGTGGTTCGTGGGCTCGTCGAGCAGCAGGAAGTTGGCGTCACCGACGAGGAGCGTGAGCAGGCGGAGCCGGCTGCGCTCGCCGCCCGACAGCATGGCGACCTTCTTCTCGACCTCGTCGGGGCCGAATTGAAAGCGGCCGAGGAGCTTTCTCGCCGCCTGCTCGTCGTGGCCGACGAGCGGGAGCACCGAGAGCAGCACTGTGTCGTCCTCGCGCAGTTCGCGGCCCTGCTGCGAGTAGTACGCCGCGCGGACGTTGTGGCCGAGGTGCGCGGCCCCGTCGGGGAGGCTGCGCAGGCCGACCACCGTCTCGACCATGGTCGTCTTGCCGGAGCCGTTGGCGCCGAGCAGGGCTACCTTCTCGCCGCGCTCCAGGACGATGTCCACATCGCGCACGAGCGTGTGCATGCCGGCGGGCTCGTCGACGGAGCCGACGCCTATCGCCGGCGTCTTCATCTCGAGGACGATGCGCGCCGACGGCTTGGGCTGCGGCAGCCCCAGCTTGAAGCTGCGCTTCTGACGCGGGGGCTCGCGCAGCCCCGCCTTGATGCGGTCGATCTGTGTGAGCTTGGCCTTCGCCTGTTTGGCCTTGTCCTTCTTGGCGTGAAAGCGGTCGTAGAAGCGCTGGAGTTGCTCGATCTTCTCGATATCCTGCTCGTACTCGCGGCGCATGAGGTCGAGGCGGGCCGCGCTCTCGCGAAGGTAGGTGGCGAAGTCGCCGCCCTGCGCCTCGACGTGTTCGTGCTCGACGGCGAGGACCCGCCGGCCGACCTTTTCGAGCAGCCGGCGGTCGTGGGTCACGAGCATGAAGGCGCGCTGGTAGTCGCTGAGAAAGCCCTCGAGCCACTCCACCGAGTCGATGTCGAGGTGGTTGGTCGGTTCGTCCAGCAGGAGCAGGTCGGCGTCGGCGAGCAGGGCCCGCGCCAGCGTCACCCTGGTGAGCTCTCCGCCGGAGAGCGACAGCAACTGCCGGTCCAGCATCTCGTCGGGAAGACCGAGGCCTTCGACCACGCCGGTCAGGCGATCGCGGTAGCCATAACCTCCGGCTGCCTCGAACCGCCGCTGTAGCTGCTGGTAGGCGCGCATCGTGTCGCGCAGCCCGGGGCTGTGTTCGGCGAGGCCGGAGAGGCTCTCCTCGGTGGCGCGCAGGTCCGCCTCGAGCTGCACGGCCTCGCCGAACGCCTCGAGGAGGTAGTCACGCACCGGTCTGTCCCGCTCGAGCTCAGGCGTCTGCTCGTGCAGCCAGATCCGCCGGCCACGGGCGCGTGCGATGGTCCCCGAATCGGCCGGTTCGTCGCCCGAGACCATGCGCAGCAGCGTGGTCTTGCCAGTGCCGTTGCGGCCGACGAGGACGGCGTGGTCGTGGCCGTCGACGGAGAACGTCACGGTCGCGAACAGGCGCTGCCCGGCGAAGGACTTCTCGACGTTGCTGAAGGTGACGATGCTCATGTGATGCAGGCTCGCGAGTGCGGGCGTGGATGGACGGGAGCGGCAGGATACCACCGCTGTGGCGCCATCGCCAGCGTGCGCGTTGCGCGGCGCGGCTGCTACGCTTGCGCGGGCGCGGCGACGCGAGAGAGGCTCGGCGACCATGACCATGGCAAGTCCATCCGACATCCTGATCGGCCCGCGAACGACGGTGTTCGCGCTCCTCGACACCTACCCGTTCCTCGAGTCGATGCTCGTGGAGCGCGAGCTTGGCTTTGAAGCCCTCGCGCGCCCGCGCGCCCGCTCCCGTTGGGCGCGAGTCATCACACTCGAGGACATCGCCCTGAGGAGAAACGTCACGTGGCGGCAGGTCGTCAGGGAGATCACCGCTGAAGTCACTCGCGTCACGGGGCGGCCGACGCGTGATGCGATCACGCACCTGCGCGTCGCCGGCGACGATCTTCGCCTGGGGGAGTTACGAGAGATCGTCGCCGGTCTGGAGGGCGGTGCCTCTCTGTTCGAGATGGCGGAGCGCTGGCGGGCGGTGACCGGCGACCTGGAGCCTGCGGAGGCGGCGGCACTCGACAAGGCGCTCGCCGCCGAGGCTGGTGGCGCCGCCGGCGGTGGCAACCACTTGTTCGGCGCCGCCGAACCGCCGGCGGGTGCTTCGCCGGCAGGCGACCCCGAGGGTCACCCGCTGGACACGCTGCGCCGGGAGGCGGCGCGACTCGGCCAACTGTGCGTCGACTTGCGTCGGGAGCTGGATCGTCTCGGCGGCTCGCCGACGCGGCGGCGCTGGCGGCTTGAGAAGCAGCTCGTCGCACGCCTTGTCGACCGTATGGGTGGGGTGGAGTCTCGCTTTCGGCGTCTGCAGCAGGCTTGGTTCCCGGCGCTCGGCGTACACGGGGTCAGCGGGCCCCAGGCGCTGCTGGGTGAGCGCCAGGCCGAGGCGCTCGAGATGCTGCGGCGCCTGCGGCTTGCCGTGGCCGGCGACGACGCGGCGTCGGTCGCCGAGAGCGGTGCGCGCCTCGTCGACGTTCTCGGCTACCTGCTCACCCAGGATGAGCACCTGGTGGAGCCACTTGCCGAGCGCTACTTCTCACGGGGCGACTGGGTCGCGGTCCGCGAGCTCGAGGAAGGCGTGGGCTGGCTCCTGGTCACGCCGCCTCCGTGGCCGCCGGCGAGGAGTCCTGAGGCCGGCGCCGCCGGATGAGGCTCAGCCGGCCGCCCGGCCCGCCTTGGTGCGCACCGCCAAAGCCGTGTCCTCGCCGCGGGCGCCGAACTGCTCCTCGACCTCGGAGTACCAGCGCAGCCGCTTGCCGATGCGCGAGCGCAGTCGCCAGCGCAAGCCCTTCGCCTGCTCGGTCATCATGTTCTGCGCCAGCTCGAGCGTGCGCCGCACGCGAGCGGCGTCGCGAGGGCTGAGGTCGTAGTCCGCGATATGGTCGACCACGGTGTCGATGTTGTTCATGACGTCGATGAAGAGGCCCCAGTCATCGGCGCAGGTCGCGGCCACGTGATGCAGGTCGAGCACGCCGGGGTACGGCCGAAAGTCGACGTAGACGTCTTTGCACAGCGTGATCACGTCGTGGGCGTCCTTCTCGTTGAGGTTGACGATCTGGAGCTTGCTGAGAAAGAGGTCGGCCGGGTCGATGGCGTACGTGTTGATCTCGAGGCGGTCGCGAAAGTCGATCGCGTGGTCCATGCGCATGGCGTCGAGAAAGACGTCGACGTGGTCACTCGGCGTGAAGAACTGCAGCTGCCCGTTGCTGGTGGCCATGGACACGTGCTGGTTCTCGAGATAGCCGAGGCTGCGAAAGACCTCGCCGATACCGACCACCCGTCGCTTGAGGCCGACGAGGTCGATGTCGCTGTACTCCCGCTCGGCGAACTCCAGGTCGATCGCGTAGTGGCGCACGGCGAGCCCGCCGGTGAGGCGCAGGACGACGCCGTGGTCGTTGCCGGCGTTGATGATGCGTCGCGCCTCCGCCATCAGTTTCTCGTGGCGGTTGATGGCGGCGTCGAGGGCCGCTTCGTGCAGGCGGGAGGTGGCGTGCTCGTCCATGGCACGACGATTCTACCCGGTCGTAGAGGGTCGCCGGGCGAGCCTCAGGCGCGGACGCGGCGCACGTCCACCCTCTCCAGGTCCATCTGGCCGAGCCCCATGTCGGAGGCGGCCTGCACGTAGGGGATGTCGGCGCCGCGCAGGTCGAACAAGGTGGCGGCGAAGGAGTCCGCCGCCACGACGTCGGGGCTGGCGATGACCGTGTCGAGCTTCTCGACGTCGTTCAGGTCGCCGCCCGTGGGGCCATTGGCGGTGAGCACGCGGACCGCGTCGACGACCGTGAGGGTGGGCCGGCAGACGCTGATCAGGTCGGCGGTGCGCTGGCCGATGTTCGAGTGCAGCTCACCGGGCTTCAGGATGACGCCGAGCAGGTTCTTGCCGCCGAGCGTCAGTCTCGTCATCCCGTGGTCCTTGGCGATCGGGACGTTGATGAGCGCGTCGCAGGAGAGGACGTCACCGTAGATCGGCCACGAGGTGATGTCCCGGCCGTCCGGGATGCGGTACATGCGAAAGCCGGTGGGCGTCATGACCTGCATCTGGCCGCCGGCCTTCTCAACGGCCGCCTGGATGCCGCTGACGCGATAGGCCTCGTCGGCCGGGCTGCCGAAGGGCATGTCCATGACGCGCACGCGCCCGGCGCCGGCGGCCCGGCACAGCGACACCAGGGTGCCGACGACCTCGGGGTTGGTCGTGGCCGCGTACTCCGGGCCGTGGTAGCCGGTGCAGATGTTGGGCTTGATGATCACGTCGGCGCCGCGCTTGACGAAGATGGCCATGCCACCCAGGGCAGTGATGGCCGCCGCGGTGACGGCGGCCGGGTCGCTGCCGCGCGCCACCGCCAGTGGCGGTCGGGCGCGGTCTCCGGCCTTCACCGACGCCGACGGGGACGCCAGACGGCCCTCCCGCGGCGGGTCGGCCGCCGGTAGCGTGCCACAGCCGGCGGCCGCCAGAGCGGCTCCGGCGGCCGTCACGCCGGCGATTCTGAGGAACTCGCTGCGGGTAAGCTCGCGCATACGTAGGGCAAGGGTAGCAGCGCCCCGGAGCGAAGACACCCGCTACGTCGGGTAGAACGCCGGGTCGAGGGTTGCGGGAGGGAGTCACGTGGATCTGGGCAAGCTCTTCAAGGACGCCTGGGGCCTGTTCATCAAGGACATCGGGCAGTTGATCGTAGGGCTGCTGCTGGCCGGCGTCATCTCCGGCGGCGGTGCGGTCGTCATCATGGTGCTGGTCATGCTCCTTTCACTTCTCGGCCTCGAGACCGCGAGTGACGGCAAGGTGACCGGCTTGGGAGTCGCGAGCATCGTTGCCATCGGCGTGGGCTGTGTGGCCGTGATAGCCCTGATCCTCCTGGTCGCGATCCCCCTCTATGCGGGCGTGCTGATGGGTGCGCTGCGCCGTGTCCGTGAAGGGCGCGTCATGAGCTATTGGGACCTCTTCACCGGGTTCCACGTGTTCGGCCGGGTGGTCGGCGCCTACCTCCTCGCGTACCTGCTTGTCCCGCTGGCGGTCGCCGCGGCGCCCGCGGTCGTGATCACTCTCGGTGCTGTGACTGCATCGATCCCGGTGCTGGTCGTTGGTGCGCTGCTCGCGGTCGGGGCGATGCTCGTGTTGGCCTACCTGACGGTGTGCTGGACGTACGCGCTCGTCGTCGTCATCGACCGCGGCGTGGGCGCCAGGGAGGCGCTGCGAGAGAGCCGGACGCTGGTCCACGGGATCGGCTGGTGGTGGACCTTTCTCGCGCTCTTCTTGCTGCAACTGGTGATGATGGCCGTGGCTCTGGCTGCCGGCATGATCCCCTTTGCCGGCATGGCGGCCAGCCTGTTCACGGCGCCGTTCACGCTCACGTTTCTCCTCGCGATGTACTTTCAGACGCGTCACGAGGACTGGCTGATCGACGCGGCGGTGGCTGCCGCGGACGTCGCACCGGCAGCGCCATTTGCGCCGGGCCCACCACCGCAGCCGCCGGGCGACGTCGCGAAGGAGCCGCCCAGGCGGCGAGAAGCGGACATTCCAACGGGGAGGAACACATGAGCATCGGCGACGTCTTCGCCAAAGCGTTCGGGCTCTGGCGGCGCGACGTGGGATGGCTGATCCTGGCCGGCCTTGTGGTCGGTCTGATCATAGTCACCATCTTCGCGGTCGTGTTCGCCATCTTCGCGGCGATCTTCGCCGGCGCCGGGCTCACCATCGGCGCCAACATGGCGAACAGCGACTCCAGTGCGCTGGGGGCGGTGGGAGCCGGGATGATCGTCCTCGCGATCATCGTCTACATCCTCGCGATGTTCCTCTTCCAGGTCGTCGCCATGGTCTTCTACGGCGGTATGTTCGAGATGGTGATCGGCGCCGCGCGCGGCAGCCGCGGGGTGGAGTTCGGCGACCTGTTCAGCGGCTTTCGCAAGTTCGGGGCCTACGCCCTGTACGCGCTGGTGCTCTTCGGGATCTCGATGGGCACGAGTATCCTGGGCGTCATCCCGGTGATCGGCGCGCTCATCGGGCTTGTGATCAGCCTTTGGATCACAGTGATCTGGCTCTACGTCCTGCCCCTGATCGCCGACCGGGGCATCGGATTCGGAGACGCCGCCAAGCGCAGCTTCGAGATGGTGAAGGGCGTCGGCTGGTGGCGGACCTTCGGTATGGTGATCGTGCTCGGGCTCGCCGTCGCTGCCGCGGTCGTCGCCATCTTCCTGATCGCCTATGGAGTGGGGCAGGCGAGTGACTGGGTGGGGATACTCCTCGGTCTCGTCCTGTTCCTGGTCTTCGCCGTGCTCGTCCCCCCGTACACGATCTGCTACGTCAGCGTGATGTATCTGGGCTCCGGCGGTGCCGCGGAGTCGGTCCCGGCGAGTCTGGTACCGCCCGCGCCGATGCCGCCTTCTCCGGCGACCACCTTCGGCATGCCCACGTCGCCGACGGTCGCGGTGCCGGCGGCGGGGGCCGCGACCGCTGTCACGGCCGCCGTCCCGGCAGCTCCGTCGCCTCCTGCGGACGGCGACGTCTGGAAGGCGGCGGCCGATCTCCTGGCCACGCCGCCGCCTGCCGCGGCGCCTGAGCCGCAACCTCCTGAACCTGCGCCGCACCCTGCGGCGCCCGAGCCGCCGGCGGCGCCGGAGCCGCCAGCGCAGCCGCGGGGCTGATCCGGCACGGTCGTGGCTCTCGCGACCGCGTGACGCCATCGTGCCGGCAGCGCGTCAACGCTGCCGGCCCGGTGATTTCGCTCGACGAGCTGGCTCTCGCCCCTCGCTCGCGAACCTCACCCCGCGCGGTCTCGACCCAGCGCCGCGCAGCCGTGCTTGTCATCGGGCGGACGCATGCTCCTCGGCCGCCGCGTCGGGCAGGTCGTCAATCGGCTCAGCCCCGTCAAGCGTTGCCGCGCAGCGACACGATGAGTAAATCTCAATAGAAGAGATACTTTGCAAAGATGATTACTTTGCAATGAGGAAGGGTATTTGTCCGTCAGGCACAGGCGTCAGCGCAGAAGAGTCAGAATGCGCGGCGACTTGTCGCAAGGGCGCCGGTCCACCAAGGTGACCGGTAAGCCACACGGGAGTTGGGAGGACTCAATGAAACGCTGGTCAATCGTACTCGCTGTCGTAGCCGTACTGACCGTACCCTTCGTGATCGCCGCCTGCGGTAGCAGCAGCGACGCGGCTAGCACTTCACCCTCGCCGTCGATGGCGCAGAAGGACATCGTCGACACCGCGGTCGGAGCCGGGAGCTTCACGACTCTCGTCTCGGCCGTCCAAGCCGCCGGTCTCGAAGAGACGCTCAGGGGCGCCGGGCCCTACACCGTGTTCGCGCCGACCGATGAGGCCTTCGCGGCGGTCCCGAAGGAGACCCTGGGCTCTCTCCTGGCCGACCCCAAGGGCGCGCTGACCGACGTGCTCACGTATCACGTCGTGTCCGGCAACGTGATGTCGAGTGACCTCAGTGACGGCATGATGGTTGACACGGTCAACGGTGCTCAGCTGAAGGTGACCGTCAAGGACGACGGCACCGTGATGATCGGCGACGCCACGGTCACCACCGCCGATATCGAGACGTCGAACGGTGTGATCCACGTGATCGACACCGTCCTGGTGCCACCGAGCAAGTAACGGCATCAGGGAGCGCCGACGGCCCCGGTCTGGCTGCATCGGACCGGGGCCGTCGTGCGGAGAGCCTCAGGCGTCGCCGTCCCGGTTCAGTCGCGGCGAGGCACGCGTTCGTGCAGCAGACGCTCGAGTACCCGCCAGACGGCCGGGTCCTCCTGGCCCATGTGCCAGGCGTACACGCCGCGGATGTGCGGGTGCCGGGCGAGCAGCATCTCGGCTTTGGCGCGGATCGCGACGGCATCGGGGAAGTAGGCGGTGTGCAGGTCGCCGCCGCGGCGGTAGTCGAGACGCAGCTCCCGCGACGCCGTGCGCGTCTCGTCGGGCTTGAACTGGGTGCGGATCGCCTCGAAGCCGCTCCAGAGCAGGTCGGTGGTGGCATCACCGACCCAGTCACGGCCGTAGAAGCCGAGGCCCATGACGATCCGCCGGGGTGGCACCTGGGTCTCGGCGAAGCTGATGACCCGGTCGATCCAGTCCGGCGGCGAGAGCGGGCCCGCGCCGGACCAGGAGCCCGAGTAGTTGTAGGTCATCACCCGAAACTGGTCGACGGCGCGGCCCAGACGCTGCCAGTCCTGGGCCTGTGGCCCGTCCCAGCCGCCGGGTTCGCGGACCTTTGGATAGACGTCAACGGCGATCTGGCGGCCGTCGTCGTGCAGCCGCCGCGCGAGCTCCTCGACGAAGGCCGAGTACTTGTCACGCTGGGAGGCGCGCAGCGCCTCCCAGTCGACGTCGACGCCGGCCACGTCGTACTCGCGGCACCAGGCGGCGACGGCCGCGGCGTGGCTCCGGCGCGTTTGCGCCGTCGCGAGGATCGCCTTCGGGATCGCCGGGTCGAAGGTGTGCCGCGTCTCGTCGTAGTCGGTGAGCGTGACGAACACGCGACAGTCCTTCTTCTTCGCCTCGGCGATGAAGCCGGCGTCGAGCTTCGGCGCGGTGACGCTGCCGTCGGCGCGCGACTGCAGCCAGTCGACGCTCACCTCGTCGATAGCGCCGGCCTTGACCGCCGTCTCCAGCGAGTCGCGGTCGCCGAACGTCCAGGCGCCGATCAGGTACGGGCCGCTCGGGCGGTCGTCGTCGAGCGCGCTCGCCAGGGCGAAGGCGACGGCGATGGTCAGGGCTCCTGCGATCACGATGATCAGGAGGGCGGGGATGCGGCGCCGGCGCGGCCGCCTGCGGCGACTCGCCGGCGTCTCGGTACTTGGTGCCATCGGCCCATGATGACGGCTCGCGCCGCCGCTGTGAACCGGAGCGCCGACGACCCTTGGGCCCCGTGCTGTCGTGACCCCGATTACCGCAGGGCCGCAATCGGGTATGAGACCGTCACACATCGGACCATCGCGACCAGAGAGGTCACCGTGAAGGAGAAGCTCGGAGCCACCAACGCCCTGTACCCGCTCGTCACCGCCATCATCGGCGCGACCGTCGACGGCAAGCCGGACTTCGCCACGATCGCCCACGTGGGCATTGCCCACCTCAAGGGCATCACACTCGGCATGGGCAAGATCCATCTCACGAACGAGGGCATCAAGGCCAACCGCACGTTCAGCGTGAACCTGCCGTCGGAGGACATGATGGTGGTCACCGACCACATCGGCATGGTCAGTGGCCGCAAGGAGGACAAGAGCGGCATCTTCGACGTCTTCTACGGGGAGCTCGATACCGCGCCGATGATCGAGCAGTGCAAGGTCACCATGGAG
>JBBQFA010000081.1:0-9454 GCA_038321515.1 Thermoleophilia bacterium
AGCGAGAACAACAAGCCCGGAGCCGGCGGCGTCACCATCTACTTCGACAGCAAGGGTGACCCCGAGGGAATGATGGCACGCGCCGTCGCCGCCGGTGGTCAGGTGGCGGTGCCGGTCAGCGATATGGGCGAGATGGTCGGCTTCATCGGCTTCATCGGCTTCTTCATCGACAGCGAGGGCAACCGCATCGGCGTGCACGCGCCGCCGAAGCAGAGCTGAGTCGCAGACGCCGGCCGGAACGGCCGGCGAACCCTGCGCGAGGCGCGGCGGGCGGCCGGGAGAGCCGCCCGCCGCGCCGCCTGATGGCGGGCGCGGCGACCTGGGCCCGCCAGATAGAATCGGGCGGTGAGCTCCGCCGCCCTGCCCGCCTCAGCGAACCTCCTGCCGGCCGCATCCGCGCCGGCGCCGCTGTCACGCTACCGGTTCGTCGCGCTCGCCGTCGTCTGGTGCGCCTACCTCGTCGTCTTTCTCTCGCGCCTGTGTGTCGGGCCGCTGTCGCCCTTTCTCAAGCGGTCGTTCGACCTGAGCAACGCGCAGATCGGCGGGCTTACCAGCGCGACCGCCGTCGCCTACGCGCCGACGCTGATCTTCGCCGGCTGGCTCGCCGACCGCATCGGGGTGCGCCGGGCACTGATCATCGGCACGCTCATCACCGGGGTGTGCATCGGGTCTGTTGCGCTGGCGCCCAGCTACGGCGTCATGCTCCTGCTGCTCGGTCTCTCCGGCTTCGGCTGCGGCTTCATCTACCCGACCGCTATCAAAGCGATCATGGTCTGGTTCCCGGCGCGCGAACGGGCGACGGCGGTGGGCGTGAACCAGGCCGCGGTGAACGTGAGCGGCATGCTGGGCGCCGCGATCATGCCGGCGCTGGCGATCGCCTTCAGTTGGCGCGCCGGCTTCGTGTTCGCCGCCGGCCTGGCCTTTGCCGTCGGCGGCGTCGCGCTGGCGTTCTACCGCGACCCGGCGCCCGGGGAGTCGCAGGCCGAGTCCGCGCCGGAGGCGGCGCGGGCGCAGAACACGCTGGAGGGCGAGGCCGCTGCGTCCGACGCCGATGCCGACTCCGGCTCGTCCGACTCGGATGTGCCGGCCCGGCCGGCGACCGCCGTGTACGAAATCGAGCAGGGGCTGCCCTTTGTGACCGGCAACGAGCAGGCCGACCGTGCGGCGCTCACGCCGGGCTTTCTCGCCGTTGTCCGCTCGCGCGATATCCTCTTACTCGGCCTCGCGGCGATGTTTCTGTGCATGATCGAGTTCGCGGCGCTGGCGCACCTCGTGCTGTTCCTCAATCTGGATTGGGCCTACTCGGTGGCCACCGCCGCCGGCCTGCTGGCCCTGTGCCAGGGCGCCGGCGCCATCGGCAAGCCGGTGAGCGGCCTCGTCAGCGACCGCTGGCTGGGCCGGCGTCGCAAGCCGGCGCTGCTGTTTCTGAGCGGGTTGGCCGGGCTGGCTTGCGCGATCCTCGCGCTCACCGGGCCCGGCCACACCTGGATCCTCTGGCTCGCCCTGCTGCTGCTCGGGGTCGGCGCGGTGGGGTGGGGCGGCCTGTTCGGCACGCTCGCCGGCGAGACTGCAGGTGCGGCCGCCGCGGGGGCCGCCGCCGGCGTCACGGCGGCGATCGACAACATCGGCATCTTCATCGGCCCGCCGCTTTTCGGCCTCATCGTCGACCGCACCGGCAGCTACGCGCCGGCCTGGTGGGCGATGGTCGCAGCGGCGGGCGCCGCGGCGTGCATACACGCGCTGGTGCGCGAGCCGCGCCGCGTCTGAGGGTGCGCTGCGGCGTCTGAGGGCGCTCCGCCGCGTCTGAGCCGCCGCGAGCGCGATGCGCTAGCGCGCGAGCACCTCGCCCAGCCCGGCGCCCCACTCGTGGATCGCCTTCCAGTTGCGGCCGTCGCCGGGCGTGGCGCCGATCACCAGCAGCACGAACAGCTTCTCGAAGACGTTCATGGTCGTCAGGTCGAGCGACCCGGCGAAGAAGGCTACGGTGCGTGGCCGGAGCGGGGCGCACGCCTTGAGGACATCGCCGAGATAGTGGCTCGGCAGCGCGTAGCGCTCCTCGCGCCGCAGCTTGCCCGCGTTGCGCGGCGCCTTGGCCAGCCAGGGATCCTTGACGATGGGCACGCCCTGTACGTCGTCCGAGCCTGCGTCGGTCAGCGACGCCGCGGTGATGAAGAGCGCGGTGGGCAGGCCGGCGAGCTCGGCGCGGTGCCGCGCCACGTAGCGCTTGGCCTGCCGATGCCAGCCCATGATCATCGGGCCGCCGACGACCACGGCCTCGTAGCCCGCGGGGCCAGGCGCCTCGGCGGCCTCACGCAGGTCGACCTCATTGCCGGCGCCGCGCAGCTCCTCGGCGATCGCCTCGGCCACCTCGCGCGTCGACCCATGGCGTGAGGCGTACACGAGGAGGACGCGCAGGGCGGCGGCGCTGGCCGGACCGGTGTCCGGTGTGGGCGTCTCTTCGGCTCTCATGCGTGCCCCCTCGTCAAGGAGTCGTGGCGATCACGGGGATGGACGCGCTCAAGTGTACGCGATTCGGGCGGCGGGGGCGCCCGACAGCACGGCGATCTGCCCGCGTGGGAATAGCAGTGAGGAGTATGTTGTGGAGGCGCCGGGTAGGTCTGTTGACGTTTGATGCGTGCCGGCGCCGGGTGGAGCCGGCGCGACAGCTTGGGAGACTGCGAGGACACCGCGACCGTGGGGGACGCGGTGGCCGAGAGGCAGTGTCTGTGGCGTTTGCCGCGAAAGGAGTTTGACATGCCCTCAGGACAGGCGACAACCTGGCACCACGTGCTCGCCGAGCATCGCGATGCCGTGCTGAAAGACTGGATCGCCGAGCAGCTCGGCGCTGCCGGCCGCCGCACCGACCTTCTCCCCGAAGGAGACCTTCGTCGCGAGTCCACCGAGTTCCTGGCGCTGCTCGTCGCCGCCGCTGAGGGCGGCGCCGGACCTGACCTCGACGCTCCGGACTGGGTGTCTCTGCGCGAGTTCCTCGTTGACTTGTCGAGAGCACGCGTGCAGCAGCAGGGCTTCAGCCCGAGCGAGACCGCCGTGCAGGTGTTTTCCCTCAAGAAGCCGCTGTTCGCACTCCTGCAGGCCGAGATGGCGGACACCGAGACGATGCTCTCCGAGCGCTGGGCGGCGAGCGCGCTGATCGACAAGATCGGGCTGTACACCGTCGAGGTCTATCTGGAGAGCCGCGAGTCGATCATCGCCCGCCAGCAGCACGAGATGCTCGAGCTCTCGACGCCGGTCGTGCAGCTGTGGGAGGGCATCATTTGCCTGCCCCTTATCGGCACCCTCGACAGCACGCGGACCCAGGTCGTGATGGAGACGCTGCTGCAGAGCATCGTCGACACGCGCAGCCGCATCGCCGTGATCGACATCACCGGTGTGTCGACGGTCGACACCCTGGTAGCGCAGCATCTGATCAAGACCGCCGCCGCGGCCCGACTGATGGGTGCGCAGTGCATCATCAGCGGCATCCGTCCGCAGATCGCCCAGACGATGGTGCATCTCGGGGTCGGTTTCGAGGGCGTCATGACGACGGGTTCCGTCTCAGACGCACTCGAGCGCGCCTTCCGCGTGCTCGACGTGGCGGTGACGCACCGCGAGCCGGGCTGAGGGGATCAAGATGGAGAGGATCCCGATCCTCAGACTCGGCGACTGTCTGCTGGTCTCGATCCAGGTCGACATGCACGACCGGCTCGCCATGGCGCTGCAGGACGACCTCACCGCGAAGGTCGTCGAGAGCCGCGCCCGTGGCGTGCTGGTCGACATCTCGGCGATCGATATGGTCGACTCGTTCATCGGGCGCATGCTTGGCACGATCGCCGCCATGACCCGCGCCCTCGGCGCCGAGACGGTCGTGGTGGGGATGCAGCCGGCCGTGGCCATCACCCTGGTCGAGCTGGGTCTCACGCTGAGCACGGTACAGACGTCGCTCGACATCGACAGCGGGATCGAGTTGCTCCAAGAGCTGATTGCTGCGGACTCCGTGGGGGCCGACCGTGATCGCGCCGGCGATTGAGGAGCTGCCGCTCGACAGCGAGCACGACGTGGTCTCCGTGAGGCAGACGGTGCGGACGGCGATGAGCGAGATGGGCTTCGGCCTCGTCGACCGGACGAAGATGGTGACCGCCGCCAGCGAACTGGCGCGCAACATCATGGACTACGCAGACTGCGGGGGCGTCGTCCGCGTGGAGCAGCTCAGCGAGGGCCTGCGCGTAGGGTTGAGGCTCACGTTCGTGGACGAGGGTCCGGGCATAGCCGATGTGGACCTCGCTCTCACCGACGGCTACAGCAGCGGCGACGGTCTCGGCCTCGGCCTCAGCGGGGCGCGCCGCCTGGTCAACGAGTTCGACATCGTGTCGAGTCCGGGACGCGGAACGACGGTCACCGTCACGCGCTGGCGATGAAGGACCTGGCCTGCATCGCGGTCGGGGAGGCGACCGCCGCCGCGGCGGCCAAGCGCTTCGCCCTCGTGACCGCGAGAGATCTCGGGTTCGCCGACGCGAGCGCGGGCGGCGTCGGCATCGTCGCCATGGAGCTCGCGACCAACCTCTACCGGCACGGCGGCGGCGGCGAGCTGCTGGTGCGCAGCGTCTCGTGCGGCGACGTGCCGGGCGTCGAGCTCATTGCGCTCGATCAGGGTCCGGGCATGCACGACCCGGCGACGGCGCTCCGCGACGGGTTCTCGACGGCCGGTGGGCTCGGGACGGGGCTCGGCGCCGTCCAGCGGCTCTCGTCGCGGTTCGACCTGTATGCGCCGCCGGGCCGGGGGACGGCCGTCTTCAGCCGTATTTGGGCACGGCCTTTGGCGGCGGGGCTCCCTCGCCGCCGCTTCACCGTCGGCGCCGTCAGCGTGGCGCTCCGCGGGGAGAGCGTCTGCGGCGACGACTGGGCTGTCCATCAGGCTGGCGACCGTGCCCTGTTCATGGTCGTCGACGGGCTCGGACATGGGGTGGGCGCGGCAGAGGCCGCCAAGCTCGCCGTCGGGACCTTCCGCACTGATCTAGACGAAGGGCCGTCGTCCATCGTCAGCAGACTCGATACGGCCCTGGTGCACACGCGTGGGGCCGCGGTCGCCATCGGCGAGGCCCTTCCGGAGCAGGGCCTGATGAACTACTCGGGGCTCGGCAACGTCTGTGCCCGGATCATCACCGCCGAAGGATCGACCCAGCTGGTGAGCGACGACGGCATCGCCGGCGCCGCGACCAAGAGAGTGCACCTCCGCTCATCCCCTTTCGCTGCAGAAGCGCTGTTCGTGCAGCACAGCGACGGGGTCAGCGCCCGCTGGAAGCCGGACGACTACGTCGGCCTCTGGGGCCACCACCCGGTGCTCATCGCGGCGATCCTCTACAGGGACGACCGACGAAGCCGCGACGACGCCACCGTCATGGTCGTCGCGCAGCACGAGCCACGGCCGTGATCGCCGAGCTAACCAGCGTCGCGATCCGCGAGGAGCTGGACATCGTCTACGCCCGTCAGCGAGCACGGCTGATCTCCGAGCTGGCCGGCTTCGAGCGCACCGATCAGACGCGCATCAGCACCGCCGTCTCCGAGATCGCGCGCAACGCCTATCTGTACGCTCACGGAGGCGAGGTGGCGTTCGCTGTGGAGGGCGACGCACCGTGCCAGTCCCTGACGATCACGGTGCGCGACGAGGGGCCGGGCATCGCCGACCTCGGCACCGTTCTGGACGGCTCATACTCTTCGTCCACCGGCCTGGGACTCGGGATCGTCGGTGCGCGCCGGCTGATGGACCGCTTCCAGATCGCGTCGACGCAGGAGGGGGGCATCACGGTCATCCTGGGCAAGGAGCTGCCCGCCCATGCGCCGCCAGTGACGCCGGCCGTCGTCAAGCGGATCCTGTATGAACTCGCGAAGGCCACGCCCGCCAGTCCGCTGGAGGAAGTCAGCCGCCAGAACGGGGAGCTGCTCGCGGCGATGGAAGAGTTGCGCCTGCGTCAGGAGGAGCTGGTCCAGGTCAACGCCGAGCTGGAGGAGACCAATCGCGGCGTCGTCGCCCTGTACGCGGAGCTCGAGGACAAGGCGAAGGAACTGGAGCTGGCGAACAGCGAGCTCGAGTCCTTCGCCTACTCCGTCTCGCACGACCTGCGCGCGCCGCTGCGCGCCATCGACGGGTTCAGCGAGATTGTCTACGAAGACAACGTCGAGCGGCTGGACGCTGAGAGCGTCGACAACCTCGAGCGCGTCCGCGCCGCGGCCCAGCGGATGGGGGCGCTCATCGACCACTTGCTCGTCCTCTCCCGCCTGAGTCGGGCCGAGGTGGCACACAGCAGAGTGGACGTCAGCGCTCTGGCCCGGGGAGTGGGTGCGGAGTTGCACGCCGGTGAGCCGGACCGCGTCGTCGACCTCGTCGTCGCTGACGGCCTCGAGTGCAGCGCCGACCCCGTCCTGCTGCGCACAGTCCTCGCCAACCTGCTGGCCAACGCCGTCAAGTTCACCGGCAGGCATTCGACCGCGAGGATCGAGGTGGGTGGTTCGATCGAGGGCAAGAACCGGGTGTTCTTCGTGCGCGACGACGGCGCCGGCTTCGACCCGGCCTACGCCGACAAGCTGTTCGGCGCCTTCGCCCGCCTGCACTCCGAGGATAACTTCCCCGGCACCGGCATCGGCCTGGCCACGGTGCAGCGCATCATCCACCGTCACCATGGCCGGGTGTGGGCCGAGGGCGCCGTCGAGGCCGGCGCGACCTTCTGGTTCTCGCTGCCCGACCTGCCGCTCAACGGTGGGTGAGGGCGAGCGGGGACGCCCGCAGGTCACGCATCCGACCGACTACCGGGATAGAATGCGGGTGACCAGCCGCGCGCCGCAGGGGCCGCGCTCGGGGAAGCGTCGGTCACCCTAAGGGGACGCCGGCGCAGGGGGCCGCACACGTGAGAACCGCGTGAGCCACAACGAAGCCGAGACCTGCCGAAAGTTCGTCGAGCCCAAGCTCCGCGCTGCCGGCTGGGAGGACTCGCCGAATCTCTTTCAGGAGCAGGTGACCTTCACCGACGGGCGCATCATCGTGGCGGGCCAGAAGGCGCGCCGCCGCCCAGGCAAGCGCGCCGACTACATCCTCAGGTACACGCCTGACATCGCCATCGCCGTAGTGGAGGCCAAGCCCGAAGCCAACGCGCCGGCTGAGGGCCTCCAGCAGGCCAAGGACTACGCCGAGATCCTCGGGCTCAACTTCGCCTACGCGACCAACGGCCACGGCATCGTCGAGTTCGACTACACGACCGGCCTCGAAGCGGAGTTGACCACCTTCCCGACGCCGATCGACCTTTGGCTGCGCCAGACCGGGAGCGACCACCTCACGGAGACCGCTGCCGACCAGCTGGCCACGCCCGGCTACCGCGAGCCGGGGCGCACGACGCGCTACTATCAGGAGACGGCCATCAACCGGGCGATCCAGGCGATCGTGACCGGCCAGAAGCGCATCCTGCTCACGATGGCGACCGGCACGGGCAAGACCTACGTCGCCTTTCAGGTCTGCTGGCGCCTGTGGAACGCGCGCTGGAACGCGGCCGGCACTTTGGGGCGCAAGCCGCGCATCCTCTACCTGGCCGACCGCAACATCCTCATCGACGACCCCAAAGACAAGCAGTTTGCGCCCTTCGGAGACGCCCGCCACAAGATCGAGGGCGGGGTAGTCGTGAAGAGCCGCGAGATGTACTTCGCCATCTATCAGTCGATCGCCCGCGACGAGAACCGGCCCGGGCTCTACCGCGAGTACGCGCCCGACTTCTTCGATCTTGTGATCGTCGACGAGTGCCACCGCGGCAGCGCCAAGGACGAGAGCAACTGGCGCGAGATCCTCGACTACTTCGCGCCCGCCTACCAGATCGGCATGACGGCGACCCCGAAGCGCGCCGACAACGTCGACACCTACGCCTACTTCGGCGCGCCGCTCTACACGTACAGCCTGCGCCAGGGCATCGACGACGGCTTTCTGGCGCCGTACCGCGTCCACCGCGTGATCACCGAATGGGACGCGGCGGGCTGGCGCCCGAGCAAGGGCGAGCTCGACCGCTACGGCAACGAGATTCCCGACGAGGAGTACACTACGGCCGACTTCGAGCGTGTGGTGGCGCTGCGCGCCCGCACGCGGGCGGTGGCGCGCCACCTCAGCGACTACATGCGAAGCACCGACCGCTACGGCAAGACGATCGTCTTCTGCGTCGATCAGGAGCATGCCAGCGAGATGCGCGCCGCGCTCGGCAACCTGAACGCCGACCTCGTGAGGGAGCACTCCGATTACGTGTGCCGGGTGACCTCCGACGAGGGCGACATAGGCCGCGGTCACCTGAGCCATTTCCAGGACGTGGAGCGCCAGACGCCGGTGATCCTCACCACTTCACAGCTGCTCACGACCGGGGTGGACGCACCGACGGTCAAGAACGTCGTGCTCGTGCGCGTGGTCAACTCGATGACCGAGTTCAAGCAGATGATCGGCCGCGGTACGCGCGTGCGCGATGACTACGACAAGCTCTTCTTCACGATCCTCGACTACACCGGCTCGGCGACGCGGCTGTTCGCCGACCCCGACTTCGACGGTGATCCGGTGATCGAGACCCAGGAGACCGTGGACGAGGAGGGCGCGACGGTCGAGGAAGAGGTCGTCGCGGAGCAGCCGCTTGAGCCGGAGGACAAAGAGGCCTTTGAGGAGGAAGTCACCGAGCTGCCGCCAGCCGACGAGGACGAACAGCTGAAGCGCCGCAAGTACTACGTCGACGGCGGCCACGTCGAGATCGCCACGCACCTTGTCTACGAGCTCGACCCCGACGGCAAGCAGCTCCGCGTGGTGCGCTTCACCGACTACACGGCGGCCAAGGTGCGCACGCTGTTCGCAAACGCGCACGACCTGCGCGCACAGTGGGCCGACCCTGCCTCTCGGGTTGACGTGCTGGCCGCCCTGGAGGAACGAGGCATCAGCTACGAGCACCTCGCCGAAGAGGCCGGCCAGCCTGACGCCGACCCGCTCGACCTGCTTTGCCACCTGGCGTTCAACGCGCCGCTGCACACGCGTCGCGAGCGCGCTCGCCGCCTGCGGAGCGAGCGCAAGGACTTCTTCGCGCAGTACGGCCCCGAGGCGCGGCAGATCCTTGAAGACCTGCTCGACAAGTACACCGAGCACGGGGCGACGCAGTTCGACGTGCCGGAAGCCCTCGAAGTGCCGCCGATCAACGCCTTCGGCAACGTGATCGAGATCGCCAAGCTGTTCGGCGGCACGCAGAAGCTGCGCGCCGCCGTGAACGAGCTGCAGGCGCTGCTGTACGCAGCCTGATCCCACCGGGAGCCCCATGCCACGCGCCAAGAAGTCTGACCAGCCTCTGACCACCACCCAGCAGCTCGGCAGCCTCATCAAGTCGGCGCGCGACATCATGCGCAAAGACAAGGGGCTGAGCACCGACATCGACCGGTTGCCGCTGCTCACCTGGGTCAT
>JBBQFA010000082.1:0-9413 GCA_038321515.1 Thermoleophilia bacterium
GCGCGTGTGCGCCCGTTCCTCGAAGGCCTGCGCGACTACCTGCGCAGCCAGGCCGCCGACGTACTGGCCGACATCCGCGACACGAGCGAGATCTCGGAAGAGACGGAAAAGAAGCTGAACGACGCGATCGCCGCCTATCACGACTCGTTCGCGGCCGACCCTAACATCACCGCCGAGGTGGCCGAGATCGAGACCGAGGTCGAGGCGGCGGAGGCGGAGGCCTGACGTGGCGAGTCTGCGCGACATCCGCCGGCGCATCGCGTCGGTCCAGAACACGCGCAAGATCACCAAGGCCATGGAGATGGTCGCGGCCGCCAAGCTGCGCCGCAACCAGTCGCGCATCGAGGCGCTGCGCCCCTACGCCGGCGACATGATCGAGATGATGACCGACCTCGCCACGTACTCGCAAGTTGCGCTGCAGTACGCGCTGCTCCAGGAGCGCGAGGTGCACACGGTCGCCGTCGTCGCTATGACCGGCGACCGCGGTCTCGCCGGCGCCTTCAACGCCAATGTGGTGCGCAAGGCGCTGGCCCTCGAGCGCGACCTGCGTGAGCAGGGCGTCGAGACGCGCGTGCTGGCCGTCGGCCGCAAGGGCATCGGGACGCTCAAGTTCCGCGGCTGCCGGCTCGAGAAGAGCTGGCAGGGCCTCAGCGACCGGCCGCAGTACACCGACGCCAAGGAGATCGCCGCCCACCTCATCGAGATGTACGTGAACGGCCAGGTGGACCGCGTCAGGCTCGTTTACAACCGCTTCACGTCGCCCATCGAGCAGACGCTCAAGGCCGACGTGATCCTGCCCGTGCCGAAAGAAGCGGTCACCGACGGCGCCGACGAGCGGCCGCCGGTCTCGTACATCTACGAGCCGGCGCCGGAGGACATCCTCGACGGCCTGCTGCCCACCTACGTCGAGATCGCCGTGTACCGCGCGCTCCTCGAGTCGAGCGCCAGCGAGCAGGGTGCCCGGATGTCGGCGATGCGCAACGCGAGTGAGGCGGCCGAGGAGATGATCGACGGTCTCACGCTGGCGCTCAACCGCGCCCGCCAGGCAGCAATCACGCAGGAGATCCTCGAAGTCGTCGGCGGCGCCGAGGCGCTCGGATGAATATCCGCCGCCGGGCGACCCACCAACCAGACACGCAACCAGCGGAGTTGACGCGATGAACAAAGGAACAGTCGTTCAGGTGATCGGGGCGGTCATCGACGTCCGGTTCCCGGACGAGATCCCGGCCATCTACAACGCCCTCAAGGTCCGCATCGGCGAGGGCGACGGCAACGAGGTGATCTGCGAGGTGCAGCAGCACCTCGGTGACAACAAGGTCCGCGCCGTCGCCATGGAAGCCACGGATGGTCTCGCCCGGGGCGTCGAGGTCGTCGACACCGGGCAGCCGATGACGGTGCCCGTGGGCGAGGCGACGCTGGGCCGTCTCATCGACGTCAACGGCAACACCATCGACAAGGGCGAGTCGCTCGCCGACATCGAGCACTGGCCCATCCATCGGCCGGCCCCGGCGTTCGAGGATCTGGACCCCACCGACGAGCTGTTCGAGACCGGCATCAAGGTCGTCGACCTCCTCGCTCCCTATGTCAAGGGCGGCAAGATCGGCCTCTTCGGCGGCGCCGGCGTGGGCAAGACGGTCATCGTCCAGGAGCTCATCAACAACATCGCCACGCAGCACGGCGGATTCTCCGTCTTCTGCGGCGTGGGCGAGCGCACGCGTGAGGGCAACGACCTCTGGCTCGAGATGCAGGAGTCGGGCGTTCTCGCCAAGACCGCGCTCATCTTCGGCCAGATGAACGAACCGCCGGGTGCGCGTCTGCGCGTGGGTCTGGCCGGCCTCACCGTGGCGGAGTACTTCCGCGAGGCCGGCGGGCAGGACGTGCTCCTGTTCATCGACAACATCTTCCGCTTCGTCCAGGCGGGCTCCGAGGTCTCGGCGCTCCTCGGCCGTATGCCGAGCGCCGTGGGCTACCAGCCCACGCTGGCCAACGAGATGGGCGAGCTGCAGGAGCGCATCACCTCCACCAAGCGCGGCTCGGTGACCTCCGTGCAGGCCATCTACGTGCCGGCGGACGACCTCACCGACCCGGCGCCGGCAGCCACGTTCACCCACCTCGACGCCACCACCACCCTTTCCCGCGCCATCTCGGAGAAGGGCATCTACCCGGCCGTCGACCCGCTCGACTCCACCTCGCGCATCCTCACGCGCGATGCCGTCGGCAACGAGCACTACGACGTCGCGCTCCGCGTGCAGGAGATCCTGCAGCGCTACAAGGAGTTGCAGGACATCATCGCCATCCTCGGCATGGACGAGCTCTCCGACGAGGACAAGGTCATCGTGCAGCGGGCGCGCAAGATTGAGCGCTTCCTCAGCCAGCCGTTCAACGTCGCCGAGGCCTTCACCGGCACGCCGGGCAAGTACGTGCCCCTCGCGGACACGGTCCGCGGCTTCAAGGATCTCGTCGAGGGCAAGTGCGACGAGCTCCCCGAGCAGGCCTTCTTCATGGTCGGCACCATCGAGGACGCGGCGGAAAAGGCGCGCCAGCTCTCCGGGCGCGACGAGAACGCGTGAGAGGCGCGCGATGAGTGACGAACGCACACTCCAGGTCGAGGTCGTGACTCCCGACGGTCCCGTGCACAGCGGCGAGGTCGCGATGGTGGTCCTCCCCGGCGTCGACGGCGAACTCGGCATCCTGCCGCGGCACCAGCCGCTGGTGACACTCCTCGCCATCGGGGAGACGCGCATCCGCACGCTGAGCGGTGAGTGGGACTACGTGGCCACCGGCATCGGCTATGCCCAGGTGCTCTTCGATAAGGTCCTTGTCGTCGTCGACCACGGCGAACTGGCCGGCGCGATCGACGTCGCCCGCGCGGAGGAGGCGCACCGCCGCGCGCATGAGCGTACGCTGGAGCGCGACGACCCGGGCGCGCAGGCCGAGGTCGACTACTTCCGCGCCGAACAGGCGCTGAAGCGCGCCGAGAACCGGCTGCACGTCGCTCGGCGCGCCGGCTGAGCGCCGGCTCGCGGTGGCGCGCGCTATACTTGTGACCGTCTGATGGACGGTCCGATCGAACACGACGCGCGCCTTGAAGTGCGCGGCGGCCGGCGGCTGGAGGGCGAGGTGGTCCTTTCGGGGGCCAAGAACTCGGCCCTCAAACTGCTCGCCGCCAGCCTGCTCGTCGCCGAACCCTGCACCATCCGCCGCGTGCCCCGCATCACCGATGTCGACACGATGGTCGCGATGCTGCGCGCCCTCGGCGCCGACGTTAGCGGCGACGGTGACGTGCTGTGCGTCACGGCCGGCACCGGGCTCAACGGGTGCGCTCCCTACGAGCTGGTGCGCACGATGCGCGCCAGCATCATCGTCATGGGACCGCTCGTGGCGCGCCTCGGCGAGGCGACGATCGCCATGCCGGGCGGCTGCAACATCGGGCCCCGGCGCATCGACTTTCACATCCGCGGCCTCGAGAAGCTCGGGGCGACGATCGAGATCGACCACGGCTTCATCAAAGTGCACAGCAGGCAGCTCAAGGGAGCCGTCGTCCCGCTCGACTACCCGAGCGTCGGCGCCACCGAGAACCTCCTCATGGCGGCGACCGCCGCCGACGGTGAGACGGTGATCGAGAACGCCGCCCGCGAGCCCGAGATCATCGACCTCTGCGAGTTCCTCATCGGCATGGGCGCGGTCATCGAGGGCGCCGGCACGAGCACGATCCACATCGCCGGCGGCGGGCAGTTGCACGGCGTCGACCACGAGGTGATCGCCGACCGCATCGAGGCGGGCACGTACCTGCTCATGGGCGCCGCCACCGGTGGCCGGGTCACGACCGTCGGCCTCGACCCCGCGCACCTCGGGCTGTTTCTCGCGAAGCTCCGGGCCATGGGCGTCACCGTCGAGGAGGGCGACCGGCGCATCACCGTGAGCCGCGACGGCGCCCTCAGGCCGGTCGACATCTCGACCCTGCCACACCCCGGTTTTGCCACCGACCTGCAGGCTCAGACGATGGTCGTGCTCTCGCTCGCCGAAGGGACGTCGATCGTGACGGAGAACGTGTTCGAGAACCGTTTCGTGGTGGTCGACGAGCTGAATCGTCTGGGCGCGGGCATCGAGACGAGTGGGCATCACGCCGTGGTCGCCGGGCCGCGCGCGCTCAGCGGCACGGTCGTCGAGGCGCCCGACCTGCGCGGCGGCGCCGCGCTGGTCACGGCGGGGCTGGTCGCCGAGGGCGTCACGGAGGTGCGCAGCGTGTATCACATCGAGAGGGGCTACGAGGACCTGGCCGGCAAGCTCGCCGCCCTCGGCGCCGACATCTCTCGCCCGGCATCCGGCATGCGAACCGGGGCCGAGATGCGTGCGTCTCTCCGGGCGTGCGATGATGAGGCGTTGCGCAGCGCCTGAGTGGCGCCGCGTCGGAGGAGCATGGGCGAGTACAGGGTCTACAGAGTCGGAGAAGACGAGCACGTCCGCGAGGCCGGCACGGCGTCGCGGACGGCGGCATCCCCGAGACGACCCAGCAGAGATCGTGGAGGGTTCATCGCCCGAGGAGCCGTCGCCGTGCGACGGCGCTGGTGGTTCTGGTCGCTCATCGCGGCCGCGGTCGTGGCGGCCGCTGTTCTGTACTGGTTCTTCGGCCGCGAGGCCGTCGGCAACTCCAAGGCCGCGCTCGACCTCGCGAAGCTCTCCGGCAAGGTCCCCGGCTGGGCCGTGATCGGCGCGCCGGTCATCGCGGTCGCCGTCGTCGCTCTCGTCACCGCGTACCTGGCCTTCGGCCACCACCTCGCCTTCAAGATCGTCGCGCTCGCCGTCGTCGTGCTCGCGCTCGCCGCTCCCGGTCTGGCGGTCGGCTACGCCAACGGCGTGGTCGCTCCGGTCAGCGGCAGCGGCCAGACCGCGCAGGTGCAGCAAGAGATCAAGGCCGCCGACCAAGAGATCGACCGGCCCATCCCCAACAAGCCGGTGAACATCCTGCTGATCGGCTCCGACAAGAGCACCGTCCTCGGTGACCCGGGGCGGTCTGACACGCAGCTGCTGGTGCGCCTCGACCCGCAGACCAAGAGCATCTCGATGCTCTCGCTTCCGAGGGACCTGCGCGTCTACATCCCGGATCACGGCTACGACAAGATGAACACCGCCTACGCCTACGGCGGGCCGGCGCTGGTGATCAAGACCTTCAAGGAGCTCACCGGCTTGCCGATCAATCACTTCATCGAGATCAACTTCTCCGGCTTCTGGCACGTCGTCAACATCTTGGGCGGCGTGTACATCGCCGTCGATCGCACGTACTTCGTGCCGGCGAGCGAGAACTACAAGTCGATCAACCTGCCCGCCGGCTATCAGCTGGTGCGCGGCAAGCAGGCGCTCAACTACGTGCGCTTCCGTCACGACGAACGCGGCGACTTCGGGCGCATGCAGCGGCAGCAGCTGTTTCTGAGGGAGACGCAGAAGCAGTCCGAGCGCTGGAGCAGCGACTGGACGAAGGTCCTGAAGCTGATCCGGGCGATCACCGGTGAGACCAAGTCCGATCTCAGCTCACTGAAGAAGCTCCAACCCCTCGTCGAACTGGCCTTTCAGGTCGACACCTCGAAGGTCTACCAGACGCACCTCGAGGGACTGACGCCGACGATCGGCGGCGTCTCCTACGTCACCGCCACAGACGGTGAGATCGCCGCCGCCGTGCAGCAGTTCACCAGCCCCTTGCAGGCGCCCGTGAAGGTGAAGGGCCTGAAGCTCTCCAAGAAGATGTATCCGGTCCACGTCTACAACGGCAGTGGCATCCCCGGCCTGGCGACCACGGCCGCCTCCCAGCTGAGCGCACAGGGCTACCGGGCGAAGCCGCTCGCGGACGCGCCGGAGTTCCCGGACAAGGTCAGCGTAGTCTACGCTCCGCAGAGTCTTGAGCTTCAGGCCAAGCTGATCGGAGAGATGGTGTATCCATCCGATGTGCGCATCGTCGAGCGGACCCCCGGGGTCGCCGACGGCATCACCGTCTTCATCGCCTCCTCCTTCGACGGTACCATCGCGATTCCGAAGGAGGAGCTGCAGGCGCAGCAGGTCCTGCAGAAAGGCCAGAAGTACGACTGGGCGTCATGGCAGGCCCTCGACGGCAAGAGCCCGCTGCGTCTCGAGGCGCCCACCGCATGGTCGCCCGGCTTCGTGTACGACGAGTTCCGCTCCTACTCGATCAAGACGATCGAGGGCAAGCGCTCCGCCGCCGCGGTGGCCGTGGTGCGGACGCCGATGTATGGGTACTGGAGCATCCAGGCGATGCGCTGGCTCGATCCCCCGGCGATCAAGAACCCCAACTCGACGCAGGCGATCGGTGGGACGGAGTACATGCTCTTCTATCAGGGGGACCACCTGCACATGGTCGCCTGGAAGCGTCACGGCACGCTGTACTGGGTGCTCAACACCCTTGACAACCAGCTGTCCAACGATCTGATGATGGGCCTGGCGACCTCCTTCAAGCCCGTGAAGTGAGCTACCTGCGCGCAGTGATGCGGCGGCTCGACCCGTGGGCCGCCCTCCTGCTTGGCGTCCTCCTCGCCCTGGGCGTCGTCATCTTGCTGGCGACTCCCGGTCCGTGGCATCGCGTGGTCGGGCCGGCGCCGGCGGTCAAGCTGACACCACCGGCGCCCAACGACGTCGCGGTCTTCGTCCTCGGCGGCCGTGACGGATCCTGCTCCGGGGTGGTGTGGCTGCACGTCGACGCCGAGGAGTCGTCGCTCACGGCGGTCGTCGTCGCGCGCAGGGTGGCCGGCTTCGTGCCCGGCTCCGGCTACGCGCCTCTCTCGGACATCGTTGACGCGGCAGGTCCGCGAGCCGCTGGCGCCGCTCTCGGCGAGGCGCTCGACGTGAGCATGGATGCCTGGGTGACGCTCGACCGCAAGGCTTTTGCTCAGGCGGTCAAGCCCATGTTCCCCATGGACGACGTACGCGCCGCGCGCGGCCGCTACCGGCTGGCCCGCGCCGCCTGGCGCGGGCGCGGCGGCGCCGAGCGCTCCTGGGTCATGCAGTACGAGACACTGCGTGAGGCGCTGCCCCGGGTCGCCTTTGACCGGCTCAACGTCGTGTCCTTTTCAAACTACGTGCTCGGCTTCGGCTTCGTGCAGAGCGACCTGACGCTCCAGGGGGTGACGACCCTTGCCGACACGCTGCACCAAGTGGATCCGGGTCGCGTCGACGTGCGCGCCGCCGCGGTCGTCGTCGAGCGCTGCCGCGGCGGCGAGGCGTGGCACGTCGACAGCAGCAGGCTGGAGTCGCTGCGCCAGTCTCTCGCTTTCGGCCTGCTCCCCCCAGACGGTGGCGCTCGCATCGTCCGCCGCGAGCGCGCTGCCAGCGTCCTCGTGGTCGCGCCGATGCCGCGGCCCCTCGCGGTCGCCTACGCCGAGCAGGTGCGCCGGAGCCTGCTGCGCTCGGCCGGCGCTCCGGTCGAGGTGAGACTCGTGAGCGGTGCCTCCAGCAGACTCGCGTTTCGGGCGGCCCGCGCCATGGACGAGCAACCGCCGCTGGCGGTCCTGGTCGGCCCACCGGTCACCGTCGATCAGCCGGCGGTGGCCGCGGTCGCGAAGGTGTACGCCATGCTCAGGAGGCGAGGGCAGGAGGCCGTGGCTGCGGGCCCGCTGCCCACTGCCGCCACGTCAGCGGCCCCGACAGCCTCGCCCGGAGCCATGATAGCCGCGCTCACTGCCGGCGAACTGCCGGTCTCGTGGCTGCCCGCTCTCGCGCCGGCCACGACGGCGAGCTCGCCGCGCGCGACGCTGCGCCGTGCCGCGCGCGCCCACGTGCAGACGCTCGTGCGCGCCTGCTGGCCGGGCGCGCTTGCGCCGCGCCTCGCGGCGACGAAGCTGGGATTCTCGTTCGTCGCCGCTCGCCACACGGGCGTGGGTGTGCTTGCGGCGACCGACGCGGCAGCGGCGCCGATTCTCGCCGGGCTGAGGCTGTGGGGCTACGCGGGGGAGAGGCTCGAGGCGGGTGGCCAGAGCTGGGAGCCCCCGGTAGACGGCTCCGCTCTCTCTTTTCGCCCGGGGCAGCGAACCGCCGCCGCGGCGCTCGCCGGCGATCTCGGGCTCAGACCGCTGTCCGTCGCGGTCGACGCGGCCGCGCCGCGACCGCTCGTCGTGGTGGTCGCGGAGTGAGTGCCGCAATACGACAACGGCTCCTCCCCGAGGGGGAGGAGCCGTTGTCGAAAAGCCTGTTCTGAACGGTGGTCAGGCGCGGCGGCGACGCAGCAGCGCACCTCCGCCGATGAGACCTGCGCCGGCGGCCAGGACCAAGAGGACCTCGCTGCCGGTGAAGGCGAGCTGCCCGTTCTGATCTCCGGGAGCTTGCAGGCTAGCCAGGTAGTCTTCGAGGACACCCTCCATGTCACTGTACTGCTGGTAGATCGGGTTGTTCTGGATGTACGCCAGCGCGGCACGGATCTGCGCGGCGTTCCAGTTGCCGTCGATGGTGCCGTCCTGGGCGTCCTTGATGATCGCGTCGATGGTCCCCTGCGGCACGGCCACAGCGACCACTGCAAACACCAGGATGATCAAGAGGGCGAAAGCGATGGCGCCCAATAGCTTGACCTTCATGTCTTCACCCCCCCTCGCTACATCTTCTCGGCATTCTGCCGCCTAGTGTCTCACTTGTATCACGTGTTCGCGCGTATGGCCAGATTAGATCCGGCGTCGCCACCGAGCGTACGCCTCGGCGTGCCCGCCTCGAAGCGCGATGGCAGTATAATCCCGTCGATGAAGGCATCGGTAAACATCGTCAGCGTTGGCGGGACGACGACGGCCCGCAACGCCGTCCCTTTTGCGGTCGCGGTGGCAGCGGTGGCGGCCTTCTCGTTCCTCTCCGGCGGCTACATCCTCGGGCGCAGCACCCCCATCGCGGTCGCCTGTCTCGCACTCGCCGCCGTGTGGGTGTGGTTCCTCCGGCGGCGGTCCCGGCCGTCGGCGCTCTTCTTGGCCGCGCTTGCGGCCTTTGCGCTCTTCACTCTCTGGACGGGGCTTTCGGTCCTCTGGTCCTTCGGCCCCGACCTTACGTGGGTGGCGTTCGATCTCACGGCGTTCTACCTGGCCGTCATGGCGGTGCTCGGCTTCACGTCGGTCCGTGGCCTGCAGCTTCGCGTGGCAGGGTTCGGGTACCTGGCGGTAGCCACCGCGGTGGGGGTCTACGCCTTCCTCGGCAAGGCGATGCCGGACGTCGTGACGCACGCCCATACGTACGCCAGGCTGGACAGCCCGGTCGGCTATTGGAACGTGCTGGCGCTGATGATGATCATGGGGCTCTGCGTTGCTCTGTCGCTGGCCGGCGACCGGCACGCGCACCCGGCCTGGCGCACGCTCGCCGCCGTCGTGGCGGTGCCGATGTGCTTCACGTTCTTCTTCTCGTTCACACGCGGCGGCTGGATCGCGATGGGCGTGGCG
>JBBQFA010000083.1:0-9384 GCA_038321515.1 Thermoleophilia bacterium
GTCGAGATGTTCGTCGGCGTCGGCGCCTCGCGCGTGCGTGACCTCTTCGCCCAGGCGAAGGAGAACGCACCCTGCATCATCTTCGTCGACGAGATCGACGCCGTCGGCCGGCACCGCGGTGCCGGCATGGGCGGCGGGCACCACGAGCGCGTGCAGACCCACAACCAGATGCTCGTCGAGATGGACGGCTTCGAGATGAAGGACAACATCATCCTCATCGCCGCCACCAACCGGCCGGATATCCTCGACCCGGCGCTGCTGCGGCCCGGGCGCTTCGACCGCCAGATCGTCGTCGACCGGCCCGACAGGCCTGGGCGCCGGCAGATCCTCGAGGTGCACTCACGTGGAAAACCGCTGGCCAAGGACATCGACCTCGATGCGCTGGCCGCTCAGACGCCCGGATTCACCGGCGCCGACCTCGCCAACCTCGTCAACGAGGCGGCCCTGCTCTCGGCGCGTCACGGCAAGAAGCTCATCGAGATGACCGAGCTCGAAGAGGGCATCATGCGCGTGCTCGCCGGTCCCGAGAAGAAGACCCGCATCATCAGCGAGAAGGAGAAGGCGATCACGGCGTACCACGAAATGGGGCACGCACTGGTCGGCCACTTCCTCGAGTACACCGACCCGGTGCACAAGATCTCGGTCGTGAGCCGCGGCCAGGCCTTGGGCTACACGATCTCGCTGCCCACCGAAGACAAGTTCCTGACCACCAAGCAGGAGCTCATGGACACCCTCTCGATGACGCTCGGCGGGCGCGCGGCCGAGGAGGTCGTGTTCAGTGAGATCACGACCGGCGCCGCGAACGACCTCGAGAAGGCGACGGCCATCGCCAAGCAGATGATCATGCGCTACGGCATGAGCGAGGAGCTCGGCCCTCGCACGCTCGGCCACGACCAGTCGATGCCGTTTCTTGGCCGCGAGTTCCAGCAGCAGGCCGACTACTCGGAGGAGATCGCGAAGCAGATCGACGACGAGATCCGGCGCATCATCGAGGAGGCGCACCAGCGCGCCAAGGACCTCCTGGCCGAGAAGCGCGAGCAGCTCGACCGCATCAGCAAGGTCCTCATCGTGCGCGAGACCATCGAGGCCTCGGAGTTCCAGGGGCTGGTCGACGGTCTGCCCGAGGACGAGGTGTTCCGCGAGCGCGACGACAAGGCGGAGCGCCGGCGGCTGAAGGAGCTCGAGCCCGAGAAGCGCGAGCGCGCCAAGCAGCCGCCCGTGCCCAAGCCGGCCCACGTGAACCCCGTCAATCCAGAGACGACCTGAGCGCCGTTCTACGGCGCCCGACGACATGGATCGCGACAAGATCGAGACCGGCGTCCGCCTCATTCTCGAGGGTATCGGCGACGACCCCGAGCGCTTCGGCCTGCAGGGCACACCGCGCCGCGTCGCCGACATGTACGAGGACATCTTCTCGGGCATCGGGGCGCCGGACCCGGCCAATCTGCTGGTCGCCATGCCCGGCGACCACCATCGTGAGATGGTGCTGATCAAGGATATCGACTTCTACTCGATCTGCGAGCACCACCTGCTGCCGTTTCACGGGCTCGCCCACGTCGCCTACATCCCCAGCGAGCACGGCCACATCGCCGGCCTCAGCAAGCTCGCCCGCGTCGTCCGCCAGGTGGCGGCGCGGCCGCAGCTGCAGGAGCGCATCACGAGCGAGGTCGCCGACGCGATCCAGAAGTCGCTGGAGCCTCTCGGGTCGCTGGTACTGATCGAGGCCGAGCACATGTGCATGAGCATGCGCGGGGTGCGGACCCCGGGCGCCAAGACGGTGACCAGCGCGGTGCGCGGCCTCATTCAGAGCAATGAGGCCACCCGCGCCGAGGTGTTCGCCCTCATCAACGCACCACACTGACCATCGCCGTCATGTCGCCGGCCGCGCCGACCTTCTCGCTGGACATCCCGCTCCCGTGCATCATGGGCGTTGTCAACGTGACGCCTGACTCCTTCTCCGACGGCGGCCGCTTTCTGGCCGCCGAGGCGGCCTTGGGCCAGTCGCTCGCGCTGGTTCGTGAGGGGGCGGCGATCGTTGACATCGGCGGCGAGTCGACCCGGCCGGGGGCGGAGCCGGTATCAGCCGGCCAGGAGCTCGCCCGGATCCTGCCCGTGATCGAAGCACTGGCCGACAGCGTCGGCGTGCCGATCTCGGTCGACACGATGAAGGCCGAGGTGGCGCGCCGTGCGCTCGCGGCAGGTGCCACGATCATCAACGACGTGAGCGCGCTGCGGTATGACGATGAGATGGTCGCGGTGGTCGCAGAGGCGGGTTGCCCCGTGTGCCTGATGCACATGAGGGGGCAGCCGAAGACGATGCAGGACGACCCGCGCTATGACGACGTCGTCGACGACGTCGTCCGCTTTCTCGAGGAGCGGATGGCGTTCGCGCTCGCCAGAGGGGTGCGCGAGGACCAACTGCTGCTCGACCCCGGCATCGGCTTCGGCAAGACGGTCGCGCACAATCTGGCGCTGCTCGCCGGGCTCGGCCGGCTTGCGTCGCTCGGCCGGCCGGTCGTTCTCGGCGCATCGCGCAAGCGCTTCCTGGGGGCGATCCTCGGCACCGAGCCGGGTGAGCGCATCATCGGCACCGTCGCGACCACGGTGATCGGCGTCATGTCCGGCGTGCACGTGTTTCGTGTGCACGACGTCAAGCCCAACTTCGAGGCCCTTCGCGTCGCGCTTGCCGTCCGCGAGGGCGCGCCGACACTATGAGCGTTCGCCGGCCGCCGTGCCGGCGCATCCCAAGGAGGCCCAGATCATGACGCGGAGCCTGTCCATCACCGTCGAGGGGATCGAACTGCGCGGCCGGTGCGGCGTGACGGCTGAGGAACGAGCCGTCGGCCAGACGCTCGTCGTCGACGTACGGCTCGAGCCCATGGCCCGCGCCGCGGCGCTCAGCGACGACCTCGCCGACACCGTCGACTACGGGCGCATCGTCGACCTCGTGCGCGAGATCGTCGAGCGCCGCGAATTCCATCTGCTCGAGCGCCTCGCGACCGTCCTCACCGACGCGATCTGGGACGAGTTCTCGCCGGAGCTGCTTGAGGTGGCGGTCACCAAGCCCTCGCCGCCGGTCGCGATCCCCGTCGCGGCGGCGCGGGTCGAGGTGGTGCGCACGCAGTGAGCGGCACGCGCCTCAGACGCGTCTTTCTCTCGCTCGGGTCCAACGTCGGCGACCGCGCCGCGTATCTCGCTGCCGCCGGCGAAGCGCTTACGGCGCTTCCCGCCACCCGGCTGCTCGCCGCCTCGCGGGTCTACGAGACGGCTCCCCAGGAGCTCCTCGGCCAGGACGCGTTTCTCAATCAGGTGCTGTGCCTCGACACGGGGCTCGAGCCCGGCGATCTTCTCGCCGAGTGCCAGCGCATCGAGCGCGAGCACGGCCGCACGCGTGAATTGCGCTTTGGCCCACGCACGCTCGATATCGATATACTGCTCTTCCAAGACGTCGAGTCCGATGATCCCGAGCTCACGCTCCCACACCCGCGGATGGTGAAGCGCGCCTTTGTGCTGGTGCCTCTGCTTGAAGTGTGGGAGCACGCGAAAGGCATGCCCAGGCTCGACGTGGCCGGGCTGGCGCGGGCCTCGGCTCGCGCCCAGCAGGTAGGGCTCTTCGACCCCACGGAGGGATGAGCGGTGACCAGCGATGCACGCGTGCCGGCGGAGGAGTCATGACGCGGCCGTACGCGGCCACCCGCTCTGGTGAGGCGCTGCACCGGCGCACCTTCGACGTCCTCGTCCTGGGCGGCGGCATCGCCGGTCTCACCGCCGCCATCGGTGCCGCGCGCCGCTGGCGGGTCGGGCTCCTCACCAAGTCCACCTTTGACGACACGACCACGTTTCTGGCCCAAGGCGGCATCGCCGCGGCGCTGGGCCCGAGCGACTCGACCGACCTGCACTTCAAAGACACCGTCCTCGCCGGCGCCGGGCTCTGCGACGAGGAGGCCGTCCGGGTGCTGGTGAGCGAGGGCCCCGACCGTGTGCGCGAACTCATGGAGATCTGCCCGCGCTTCGACAAGGTCGACGGCGAGATCGTTCTCGGGCGCGAGGGTGCGCACTCGGTGCCGCGCGTCGTACATGCAGGCGGCGACGCCACCGGCAGCGAGGTCTCGAGCGCCCTCGCCGAGGCCGCTCGAGTCGGCAGCCGGGTCCAGCTCTACGAAGACGAGTTCGTCATCGACCTGCTCACGATCGGCGGCCGCTGTGTCGGCGCGCTCACGCTCAACCTCGCCGACGGCGGCCTCACGCTCAATGTCGCGATGGTGACGATCCTCGCCACCGGCGGCGCCGGCCAGGTCTACGGCCGCACCACGAATCCGCTGGTGGCCACGGGCGACGGCGTCGCCATGGCTTATCGCGCCGGAGCCGCGATCCGCGATCTCGAGTTCGTCCAGTTCCACCCAACGGGACTGGCGATCCCAGGGCAGCAGACGGTGCAGCTCATCACCGAGGCGCTGCGCGGCGAAGGCGCCTACCTGCGCAACGCGGCCGGCGAACGCTTCATGGCGGCCTACGATGAGCGCGCCGAACTCGCCTCGCGCGACGTCGTCGTCCGCGCCATGGTCGCCGAGATGCGCGTCGAGGGCTCCGATCACGTCTACCTGGACGCGACGCACCTCGACGCCGCCTGGCTGCACGAGCGCTTCCCGGTCGTGTCCGCCGGGCTGGCCGATCACAGCCTGGACCTGGCGACGCAGCTCATTCCCGTCGCCCCCGTGTGCCACTACTTCATCGGCGGCGTCGTCACCGACCAGTGGGGCCGCACCACGGTCCCGGGGCTCTACGCGAGCGGCGAAGTGGCGAGCACCGGCGTCCACGGCGCCAACCGTCTCGCCAGCAACTCCCTGCTCGAGGGGCTGGTCTTCTCGGACCGTGTGGTCCGCGATCTGGACCGCTACATCGGGCGGCTGGGCGAAGACGTGCGCCGCCTCAGCTTCGATCTGCCGGAGGCTTCACCGGACGTCGCCGGCAGCGACGCCTCCGCAGCACGTCGTCATCTCACCGACATCATGCAGCACAAGGTCGGCGTGCTGCGCCGCGCCGAAGACCTGAGCGCGGCGCTCGCCGAGCTGAACGGCCTCACCTCGGAGCTGCGCTTCGGCCGCATGGGGGAGGCCGAGTACGAGGTGCTCAACATGCTCACGCTGGGTACGCAGATCGCCAAGTGCGCTCTGCTGCGTGAGGAGTCGCGCGGCGTGCATCTGCGCGACGACTTCCCCGCCGTGGATGACGCGCAGTGGCGCCGCCACATCACCCTGCGCCTGCCGGCACACGAGCGCGACGTGGTCCGGTGAGCCGCGTGGAGGCCGGACATGAGCGCACGTAGCTATCGGCTCGCGGCGCACGAGGCGGCGCGCCGCGCTCTTCGCGAAGACCTCGCCGGCTACGGCGACCTCACCGGCGCGGCGTTCGCTGGCGCGGGTAGCGCGCGCGTCGTCGCGCGCGAGGAGGGTGTGGCCTCCGGCATCGCCACCCTGCTCGCCACCGCGGCGCTCGTCGACCCCGGCCTTGAGGTCGACGTACGGGTCGCCGACGGCGAGCGGTTCGCGGCCGGCGACACCGTCGCCGTGCTGCGCGGCCCTCTGGCGGCGATCCTGGCCGCCGAGCGCACCGCGTTGAACTTCCTCTGCCGCCTCAGCGGCGTGGCGACGCTCACGGCGCGCTACGTCGCCGAGACGTCCGGTACGGCGGCGCGCATCGCCGCGACGCGCAAGACCACGCCCGGGCTGCGCGCGCTCGAAAAGCAGGCCGTGGTGCACGGCGGAGGCACGCCGCACCGCTTCGGTCTCTTCGACGGTGCCCTGATCAAGGACAACCATGTGGCGGCGGCCGGCGGCGTCGCCGCCGCGATCGCCATGGTGCGCGCCGGCGCCGCGCACCTGCACGCGCTCGAGGTGGAGGTGGATACACTGGAGCAGCTGGACGAGGCGGTCGCCGCCGGTGCTACGCTCGTGCTGCTCGACAACATGGATTCGGCGACGGTACGCGAGGCCGTGTACCGCGTTGCGGGCCGGGCGCTCGTCGAGGTCTCCGGCGGCGTACGGCTCGAGCGCGTACGCGAGCTCGCCGAGGCCGGTGCGGACGTGATCTCGGTCGGTGCGCTGACGACAAGGGCGCCGTGGGTCGACCTGGCCCTCGACCTGGAGGTGTGACCGTGCTCCTGGTCGTCGACGTCGGCAACACCCAGACGCACGTCGGCGTGCTCGAGGCGGGCGCCGTGGTCGACGAGTGGCGCATCGCCACGGTGCGGCACCGCACCAGCGACGAGATCGCCGGCCTCCTGCAGGGTTTCTTCTCGCTGCAAGGCGGCCATCTCAAGGAGGCGGTGGACGAGGTCGGTATCGCCTCCGTCGTACCGCGCCTCACGCAGCAGTGGGTCGAGATGTGCGACAAACATCTCGGCATCGCCGCGTTCGTCGTCGGGCCCGGCGCCCGCACCGGCATGCGCATTGCCATGAAGAACCCCGCCGAGGTGGGCGCCGACCGCATCGTCAACGCGGTGGCGGCCTATGAGATGTACGGCGGGCCGTGTATCGTCGCCGACTACGGCACGGCCACGACGTTCGACGTGATCTCCCGTGAGGGCCACTATCTTGGAGGCGCGATCGCCCCGGGCATCGAGGTCTCGCTCGAGGCGCTCACCTCCCGAGCCGCCAAACTGATCAAGGTGGCGCTCATCGAGCCCGAGCACGCGATCGGCAAGTCGACCACGGAGGCTCTCCAGTCCGGCGCCGTGTACGGCTTCGCCGGCGAGGTGGAGGGCATCGTGCACGCCATCTGGGAGGAACTCGGTGAGCACGCTCGGGTCATCGCGACCGGCGGGCTGGCCGAGATGATCGCCCGCCACACCGACGTCATCGAGAGCGTCGACCCGTTTCTCACGCTGCGCGGCATCGAGATCGTGATGCGGCGCCAGCAGCGGGCCTGACGCAGGCAGGCCCTCCTCTGGCGGCTCCCGCCCCCGACCCCCTGTTCCAGCCGCTGCGCCTCGGCGCCCTCGAGCTGGAGCGCCGGCTCTTCATGGCGCCGATGGCCGGCATCACGACGCCCGCGTTTCGCCGCAGTGTGCGGCGCTGGGGCGCCGGCCTCGTCTTCAGCGAGATGATCTCCGCCTACGGCGTGCACTACGAGAACCGGCGCACGCTTGACTACCTCGATACGGGGCCTGACGCCCACCCGGTCGGCTTGCAGCTCTTCGGCGCCGACGCCGGTGTGCTCGCCGACGCAGCCGGGCGTTGCGTCGAGGCGGGAGCCGACCTTGTCGACCTGAACATGGCCTGCCCCGTGCGTAAGGTCGTCAAGACCGGCGCGGGTGCGGCGCTGCTCGCAGAGCCAGACCGCGCCGACCGCATCGTGGCCGCCGTGGTCGCGGCGGTCGCGGCCGCGGCGCCCGGCCGCGACATCCCGGTGACCGTCAAGATACGCTCGGGGCTGCGCCAGGGTGACGAGCTCGGTCGCCTCACGGCGCCCCGCCTCGTCGCGGCGGGCGCCGCCGCCGTCTGCATCCACCCGCGCACGGCGGCGCAGCTCTACCATGGCCGTGCCGACCACGCGGTGACGTTCGCCCTGGCCGCGGAGCTGCCCGTACCCGTGATCGCCTCCGGCGACGTGGACGGACGCGCCGCGGCGCTCGCGCTCCTGAGCGGCGGCGCCGCCGCCGTGATGCTCGCGCGCCACGCGGTAGGCGCCCCGTGGCTCTTCGCCGAAGTGCTCGGCAGCGACGCACCGGCCGGCGCGGCCCAGCTCGCGGAGGTGCGTCGCTTCGTCGCCGACGTGCTCGCGGCGATGGGTGACCGCGCCGTCGGGCACCTGCGCCAGTTCTGGCCGCGCTTTCGCCGGCATGGTGCCCTCGACAAGCCGCTCACCCTCGAGCTGATGCGAGTTCGCGACGTGCCCTCGGTGCGTCGTCTGCTTGGCCTCTGAACGCGTCTCTCACTGCCGTCCGGCCGCCTCCGCGGCGCGTTTGCGCGCGCGCTGGCCGTGCCCTATACTTACGCGCTACTTCGGCGCGCGGTCTCGGTTTGAGGCCGCGTTGCCGCGTTGAAGAGGAGGAACCAGTGATCGATCGCGAGATCATCCTCACGCCTGAGGGCTTCCAGCGCCTCAAGGAGGAGATCGAGTATCTTTCGTCCGTCAAGCGCGACGAGGTGGCCGAGCGCATCCGTGCCGCGCGCGACTTCGGTGACATCTCCGAGAACTCCGAGTACGACGACGCCAAGAACGAGCAGGCCATGCTTGAGGCTCGCATCTACGCGCTCGAAGAGCGTCTGCGCAGCGCCATCGTCATCGACTCCGACTCCATCACTACCGACAAGGTCGGCGTGGGTACCAAGGTCACCTTGCAGGACATGAAGGGCGGCGACGTCGTGCAGTATGCGATCGTCGGCTCCGCCGAGGCAGACCCAACGGCGCACAAGCTCTCGAACGAGTCGCCGGTAGGCAACGCCATCATGGGCCACAAGCCCGGCGACAAGGTCACGGTCAGCGTGCCTCAGGGCTCGAAGAAGTTCAAGGTTCTGGCCATCGAGAAGGCCTGACGGCCGCCGTCGTGGACGAGCCTGCCGAGCACGGCGACGTCTTCGCTGACCGGCGCGCCAAGCTCGCCGCCTGGCGCGCCGAGGGTGACGCCTACCCCACGCAGTACCAGCCGCGCGACGAGATCGGGCCGCTGCACGACACGTACGCGGCCCTCGAATCGGGCCAGGACTCGGATGCTACGCACCGAGTCGCCGGTCGCGTCATCGCCCGCCGCGTCCACGGCAAGCTCACCTTCGTCGTCCTCAAGGACCTGAGCGGCGAGCTCCAGCTCTTCTGCCAGCTCGACGTGCTCGGCGACGAGCGCTACGAAGGGCTCGAACACGTGGACCTCGGTGACTTCGTCGGCGCCGAGGGCACGATGATGCGCACCCGCCGCGGCGAGCTCAGCCTGCGCATCTCCTCGTGGCAGCTGCTCAGCAAGTCGCTGCGCCCGCTGCCCGAAAAGTACCACGGCCTTACCGACGTCGAGACGCGCTATCGCAAGCGCTACCTCGACCTGGCCGCCAACGACGACTCGCGCGCCGTCTTCATCAAGCGCGCGCGCATCGTCGCCGCCGTGCGCCGCTTTCTCGACGACCGCGGCTTCATCGAGGTTGAGACCCCGGTGCTGCAGCCGCTCTACGGGGGCGCTCTGGCCAAGCCGTTCATCACGCACCACAACGAGCTCGAGCGCGACCTCTACCTGCGCATCGCCACCGAGCTCTACCTCAAGCGCTGCATCATCGGCGGCATCGACCGCGTCTACGAGATGGGCAAGGACTTTCGCAACGAGGGCGTGAGCTTCAAGCACAACCCCGAGTTCACGATGCTCGAGACCTACGAGGCCTACGTCGACTACAACCACGT
>JBBQFA010000084.1:0-9334 GCA_038321515.1 Thermoleophilia bacterium
GGACCCGCAGCTGCCCGAGATCCAGCAGAATGCTGAGAACGCGGCCCGCAAGGTGGCCGTGGTGGGCTCCGGCCCCGCCGGCCTGTCCGCCGCCTACTTTCTCGCCCGGCTCGGCTACAAGCCGGTCGTGTTCGAGGCCGAGACCAAGGCCGGCGGCATGCTCGTGCAGGCCATCCCGGCCTACCGGCTGCCCCGTCCCGAGCTCGACCGCGAGATCGCGATGATCGCTTCCATGGGCGTGCGCTTCGAGTACGGCAAGGCGCTCGGCCGCGACTACACCCTGCAGAGCCTCAAGGACGAGGGCTACGAGGCCGTGTTCGTCGGCGTCGGCGCCCCGCAGGGCATGGCCATCGGCATCAAGGGCGAAGACGGCCCCGGCGTGTACGACGGTCTCTCCGTCCTCAAGCAGTACAACGTCCACGGCACCGGCGAGGTCGGCAAGAACGTCGCCGTGATCGGCGGCGGCAACGCGGCCATCGATGCCGCCCGCACCGCCCTGCGCCTCGGCGCCGAGTCGGTGAAGATCCTCTACCGCCGCACCCGGGCGCAGATGCCGGCTTGGGGTGAAGAGGTCGGCGCCGCCGACCTCGAGGGCATCGACATCATGACGCTCGTGGCACCGGAGGAGATCGTCCGGGACGCGAGCGGCAAGGTCACCGGCGTGCGCTGCAAGGAGATGGCGCTGGGCGACTACGACCGCAGCGGCCGGCGTCGTCCGGTGGCCGGCCACAACCCCGACTTCGTGGTCGAGGCCGACACCGTGATCGCCGCCATCGGCCAGAAGCTCGATGCGCCGGCCGTTCTTGACGGCACTCCGGTCGAGCTCAACCGCTGGGGCTATCTGCAAGCCGACCCCAACACCGGCCAGACTTCGACCGCCTGGGTGTTCGCCGGCGGCGACGCCTCCACCGGTCCGTCGTCGGTCGTCGAGGCCATCGGCGCCGGCGAGCGTGCCGCGGCCGGCATGGACGAGCTCCTGACCGGCGCCAACCACGCCTTCTGGCGCCGCGACGTGGAGCCGCCGACGTTCTTCGACCCCGACGCCGACCCCGAACTGGTCGACCGTCACGCTGTCGAGGAGCTGGCTGTGGGTGCCCGCGTCACCAACTTCGACGAGGTCGAGCTGGGCTGGGCCGCAAAGGTGGCCGTCGCTGAGGCGAGGCGCTGCCTGCGTTGCGACTACGGCAAATACAGCTCGTGAGCAAGGAGAGCAAGAGCATGGCAACCCTGACCATTGACGACATCAAGGTCGAGGTGCCGGAGGGCACCACGGTCCTTCAGGCGGCCCGCCAGGCCGGTGTGAAGATCCCCACCCTCTGCTACCTCGACGACGTCCAGTCCATCGGCGCCTGCCGCGTCTGCCTCGTCGAGGTGGAGGGTGCCCGCACCCTGGTCGCCTCGTGCAGCCAGCCGGCGACCGACGGCATGGTCGTCAAGACCAACAGCGGCAAGGTGCGTGACGGCCGCCAGATGGTCGTCGAGTTGCTCCTCTCGGAGCACGACGGCGACTGCAAGGTCTGCGGCCGGTCCGCCGACTGCGAGCTCCGCACCCTCGCCGACGATCTCGGCATCGGCGATCTGCGGTACGAGGGCGAGAAAACCTTCAAGATGATCGACGAGAGCACTCCGGCGCTGATCCGCGACACCGGCAAGTGCATCTCGTGCCGGCGCTGCGTCACGGTGTGCAACGAGATCCAGGAGGTCGGCGGGCTGTTCGCCCAGGGCCGCGGCTTCGCCACGCTCATCGGCCCGGCCTTCTCGCAGAACCTCAGCGACGTCGTCTGCGTGCAGTGCGGCCAGTGCGCCGCCGTGTGCCCCGTCGGCGCCATCCAGGAGCGCAACCAGATCGAAGAGGTCTGGGACGCGCTCGAGGATCCCACCAAGACCGTGATCGTGCAGACCGCGCCGGCGATCCGCGCCGCGCTCGGTGAGTGCTTCGACTACCCGGCCGGCACCCTGGTGACCGGCAAGATGGTCGCCGCCCTGCGCCGCCTCGGCTTCGACGCGGTGTTCGACACCGACTTCACCGCCGACCTCACGATCATGGAGGAGGGCACGGAGCTGCTCGTGCGGCTCAAGAAGGCGCTCGTCGACGGCGAGCAGGTGGCTCTGCCGCAGTTCTCCAGCTGCTCCCCGGGCTGGATCAACTACATGGAGCACTTCAACCCCGACATGCTGGACAACCTGAGCACCTGCAAAAGCCCGCAGCAGATGTTCGGCGCGATCGCCAAGACCTACTACGCCGAGAAGATCGGCGTGAAGCCGGAGGACATGGTCGTCGTCTCGGTCATGCCCTGCACCGCCAAGAAGTTCGAGGCGGCGCGTCCCGAGATGAACGCCAGTGGCGTCCAGGACGTCGACATCGTGCTCACCACACGTGAGCTCGGCGCCCTGATCACGCAGGCCGGCATCGACTTCCGCAGCCTGGCCGACGAGCAGATGGACGCCCCGCTGGGTATCAGCACCGGCGCCGCCGACATCTTCGCCAACACCGGCGGCGTCATGGAGGCGGCCCTGCGCACGGCCTGGGAGATCGTGACCCAGACGGCGTTCCCGTTCCCCAACCTGCACGTCGAGCCCATCGAGGGCCTCGAGGGCGTCAAGGTCGCGACCGTCAAGGTCGAGGGAGCCAAGGGCGACTGGGCGTTCCTCGAGGGCGCCGACCTCAAGGTCGCCGTGGCCCACGGCCTCGGCAACGCGCAGAAGGTCATCGACCAGATCAAGAACGGCGAGGCCGAGTACCACTTCGTCGAGGTCATGACCTGCCCCGGCGGCTGCATCGGCGGCGGCGGCCAGCCGCGCTTCACCACCAACGAGGTGCGCAAGGCGCGCATCGCCGCGATCTACCGCGAGGACGAGGGCCGGGAGGTGCGCAAGTCGCACGAGAACCCGGCCGTGTGCGCTCTGTACGAGGAGTACCTCGGGGCGCCGTGCGGCGAGATCTCGCACCACCTCCTGCACACCCATTACTTCGAGCACGACCGCGTCTGAGACGCGGCCGAGCAGCTGACGCCCGGGTCGGTAAACCTCCGGCCCGGGCGGGCCATACGAGCAGAGCGACTATACTGAAGGCAGACCATGAGCGCAGACCAGGCCCTGATACTGATCGTCGACGACGACTACGACTTTCTCGAGATCAACCGCATCATCCTCGAGGGAGCGGGTCACCGTGTCGCCACCGCCACGAATCCGGCGGAGGCGCTGGAGCGCATCGCCGCCGAGACGCCGGACCTCGTGATCACCGACCTCATGATGACCAGCATCGACGCCGGCTTCGCCTTCTCAGCCAAACTCAAGAGCGACCCTCGTACCGCCGCGGTGCCGATCATCATCAGCACCTCGGTCAGCAGCCAGCTGGGGCTGAACTTCCGCCCCGACTCGCCCGAGGACCTCGAGAAGATGAACGTCGACGCCTTCTTCGACAAGCCGATCGACGCCCAGGCGCTGGTCGCCAAGGTCGGCGAGCTTCTCGGACGCTCCGGCTGACGGCCGCGGCCACCATGACGCGATGAACGAAGACAGGGTCCCCTACCTCCAGCTCGTCACGACCATCCGCGAGAAGTGCCGGCGCTGCTACACGTGCGTGCGAGAGTGCCCAGCCAAAGCGATCCAGATCCTGGACGGCCAGGCGAGCGTTATCCAGACGCGCTGCATCGGCTGTGGCAACTGCGTCACCGTGTGCAGCCAGAACGCCAAGCAGGTGCTGAGCGGCATCGAGGCGACCGAGGAGCTGCTCACCGGCGACGCGCCGGTGGCGGCGATCGTCGCGCCAAGCTACCCGGCCGAGTTCACGGAATGCGCGACCGCCGACCTGGTCGCGGCCCTGCGCGAGCTCGGGTTCGACCACGTCCACGAGGTCAGCTTCGGCGCCGACCTCGTGGCGGCCGAGTACGCGCGTCTGCTCGAGAAGGACGACGACCGCTACGTTGCGACGACCTGCCCGGCGGTGGTCAGCTACGTTCGCAAGTACCACCCGGACCTGCTCGACCACCTCGCGCCCATCGTCTCGCCGATGCTGGCGATCGCCCGGGTGCTGCACGCGAAGTACGGGCCCGAGGTCAAGATCGTGTTCGTCGGACCGTGCATCGCCAAGAAGGGCGAGGCCCGGTACGAGCAGTTCGAAGGCGAGGTAGACGCGGCGCTCACCTACGTCGAGCTGCGCGCCATGCTCGCCGCGCACGCTGTGTCGCTGACCTCGAGGCAGACCCACGACGACGACTTTGACGCGCCACACGGCGGTCTCGGCGCCCTCTTCCCCATAACCCGCGGCATGCTGCAGGCGGCCCAGCTCGACGAGGACCTCCTCAGCGGCGACATCGTCACCGCCGACGGACGCGCCAACCTCGTCGACGCGATCACCGACTTCGAGCACGGCAAGACCGAGGCGCGGCTGCTGGACATCCTCTGTTGCGAGGGCTGCATCATGGGCGCCGGCTTCAGCTGCGAGGAGCCGGTCTTCAAGCGCCGCGCCGACGTCAGCCGCGAGACGCGGAGCCGCCAGGCGCTCTTCGACGAGGCGGCATGGCAGGCCGATGTCGCGACGTATCGAGACATCGACCTCTCGCGGACCTTTGCGCCGTTCGACCAGCGCTTTGACGACATGCCGACGCTCGAGGAGCTGAGCGAGCTTCTTGCGCGCATGAACAAGTTCGCCCCCGAGGACGAGCTCAACTGCGGGGCCTGCGGCTACGAAAGCTGCCGCGACCACGCGGTCGCGATCTGGCAGGGGTTGGCCGAAGTCGAGATGTGCCTGCCGTACTCGGTCGAGGAGCTGCACAAGACGGTCGAGGAGCTGCAGGAGTCCCACCGCTCTCTCGAGACGACCAAGGAGGCGCTGGTCAAAAGCGAGAAGCTCGCCAGCATGGGGCAGCTCGCCGCCGGCATCGCCCACGAAGTGAACAACCCCCTCGGCATCCTCCTTCTGCACGCGAACCTGCTCCTCGAGGACTGCGAGGACGACCCGGCGGTGGCCGATGACGTCAAGCTCATCGTCGACCAGGCGAACCGCTGCAAGAAGATCATCTCGGGCCTGCTCAACTTCGCCCGCCAGAGTCGCGTCGTGCGTCAGCCGACCGACGTCACAAACCTCGTCGCCGAGGTCCTGCGCACGATACCGGTCCAGGAGGGCATCTCGATCGAGGTCGTCGACCACCTCGAGGACCCGGTGGCCGAACTCGACGGCGATCAGATCGTCCAGGTGCTCACCAACCTCCTCACCAACGCCCAGCACGCGATGCCCGACGGCGGCACGATCTTCGTGACGCTCGACGGCACCGAGGAGAATGTCATCGTCATGGTCAAGGACGAGGGTACCGGCATCGCCACGGAGCACCTCGACAAGCTGTTCAGCCCGTTCTTCACGACCAAGCAGGTCGGCAAAGGTACGGGCCTCGGACTCGCGGTCACGCACGGCATCGTCAAGATGCACCGCGGCCAGATCACCGTGGAGTCGAACGCCGACCCGGACGCCGGCCCCACGGAGACCACTTTCACCATCGTCCTGCCGCGCTATGAGACCGAAACGACCGTGCCGGCGAGTCTGCAAGAGATCACAGGAGGCTGATCGATGATCGTCGACCCCGCAGCGCGCGAGAGCCTCATGGACCCGCAGAAGGTCACTCTGCAGGTGGTCATGGTCGACGACGAGGAGGCCCTCTGCCTCGGCGTGCGCCGCATCATCCAGAAGTACAAGGTGCACGTCCCGGACGTGCTCGTCGACGCCGACTACGCGTTCCGCTACTTCACGAGCGGCGAGGACTACCTTGCCTACCTGGGCGAGGGCGGCGTGGTCGACCTGCTGCTCCTCGATCTCAAGCTGCCCGGCGTCGGCGGCATGGACGTCCTCGACGCCATGAGAGCCCAAGGCCGCGCTGTGCTCACGATCATGATCACCGCCTACGCGACCTTCGAGACGGCGGTCAAGGCGACCAAGCTCGGGGCCTACGACTTTCTCGCCAAGCCTTTCACGCCTGACGAGCTCCGCTATACGTTGCGCAAGGCGACCAGCCAGCTCATCCTCAGCAAGCAGGCGCTGAAGCTCGCCGAGGAGAAACGCCAGATCCGCTTCAACTTCATCTCGGTGCTGGCGCACGAGCTCAAGGCGCCTCTCAACGCCGTCGAGGGCTACCTCAATATTCTGCGCACCACTGAAGCCGACCAGAACCTGCAGATGGTCGAGCGCAGCATCGTCCGCGTCGACGGCATGAAGAAGCTGATCATGGACCTGCTCGACTTGACGCGCATCGAGTCCGGGCAGCGCGAACGCCAGATCAAGCGGCTCGACCTGCACGAGCTGGCCAAGGCGTCGATGGAGCTGTTCGCCGTCGACGCCGAACGTCGCGGCATCAGCGTGGGACTAGAGGGCGACGACATCGAGTTGATGGCCGACCCCGGCGAGGCCGAGATCGTCCTGAACAACCTGATCTCCAACGCCGTGAAGTACAACCGCGACGGCGGCGCGGTGACCGTGCGGATGAGCCGCAAGGGCGACGCCGTCTCGATCGCCGTGACCGACACGGGCATCGGACTCACGCCAGAGGAGGCCGGCAAGCTGTTCAGCGAGTTCACGCGAATCAAGAACGAACGCACCGTCAAGATCCTCGGCAGCGGCCTCGGCCTCAGCACCGTGCGCAAGATCGCCAACATGTACGACGGGGAAGCGCGCGTCCAGAGCGAGCCGGGCGTGGGCAGCACGTTCACGGTGACGCTCCATGACGCGCCGCCGAGGGGAGCCGAGTCGGCGACTGCCGATGCCGGCGCGACCGCGGCCACCGTCTGACCATCGGAGGCCGCCGACCCACCTTTTCGCGCCCTCCGGACGCCCGGGATCCGTGAATGGCGGCGCCCCGGCGTACCCGGGCCGCCTGAAGATGTGAGATACTGACCGCAGGCGCTCGTGACCCCTTGCACAAGCGAGCGCGATGCGATAGAAATACCAAGCAGCCGAGGCCCAGTAGAACGCGGATCCTGTGGAGTGAGCGGCCAGCACCGATCGTCGTATTCCCTGCGCACCCTTGCCGTGTCGGCGCCTGCCGCCACGCTCCGGTCTTCAGCGGAGAGACGGTCTCGTATGGCCGCGATGGCGCGCCCTTCGGGCGCGCCAGGGGAACGGAAACGGACTGAAGGAGTGTGTGGTGGCCAAGATCCTTATCGTTGACGACGACCCGGACATCGTCGATGCCGGACGTCTGGTCCTCGAGCGCGAGGGCTATGTGGTGGAAGGCGCGTCCAACCGCGCCGACGGCATGAAGAAGCTGGAGGAGATCAAGCCCGACCTCCTCATCCTCGACGTGATGATGGAGGAGCCGGACGACGGCCTCCGCATGGCGCGCGAGATCCGCAAGAACGGCAATGAGCTGCCGATCATCATGCTCACCAGTGTCAATGCCGCCATGGGACTCAACATCGACAAAGACGGGGAGATCGTCCCGGTCGACGAGTTCCAGCCCAAGCCGGTCGAGCCGCAGACGCTGGTCGCCAAGGTCAAGAAGCTCCTCGAGCAGTGAGAGGACGACAGATGCCCGTGACACAGCAAGAGCAGCTCCGCACCGATGTGATCGCCCTGGTCGACAAGCTCGGCCCGGGCAGAAGCTCTCTCATCCCGATCCTTCAAAATGTCAAGAGGCGCTACCACGAGGTCGACAGCGAGTCGATGCAGACCATCGCCGACGTACTCGACATCCACCCCGTAGAGGTCTACAGCGTCGCCTCCTTCTACGCCTTCTTGCACGGCGCGCCCGAAGGCCGCTTCGTGCTGCGCCTCTGCGGCACCCTTTCCTGCGACTTCGCCGGCAAGGACGCCGTAGCCGAGGCGCTCACCGATGCGCTCGGCATCGACTTCGACGAGACCACCGGCGACGGCGTCTTCACGCTCGAATGGGCGAGCTGCGTCGGCATGTGCGACCAGGGCCCGGCCCTGCTCGTGAACGACGAGGTCCACACGCGGGTCACGCCGGAGTCGGCGCGCGAGATCGTCGCCGCCTGCCGGTCCGCCGCTGCGACCCAGGAGGGCTGAGCGGTGGCAACGACGATCGAGACCAAGGGCAACGCCCTCACCTACGACACCATCGAGGCCGAAGCCGGCCTCAAGGCCGCGCTGGCCATGAGCCGCGCCGACCTCGTCGACTTCGTGCGCGACAGCGACCTCAAGGGCCGCGGCGGCGCGGGCTTCCCCACCGGCATGAAGTGGGGCTTCTGCGCGGCGGAGAAGGCCGACCAGAAGTACATCATCTGCAACGCCGACGAGGGCGAGCCCGGCACCTTCAAGGACCGCGTCATCCTCACGCGCTTCGCCGACCTCGTCTTCGAGGGCATGACCATCGGCGGGCGCGCCGTCGGCGCGACCCTCGGCATCGTCTACCTCCGGGCCGAATACAGCTACCTGCGCCCGCACCTCAACGAGGTCATCAAGCAGCGTCGCGAGAAGGGCCTGCTGGGACGCAGCATCATGGGCATCGAGGGTTTCGACTTCGACATCATCACCGCCCTCGGCGCCGGCGCCTACGTGTGCGGCGAAGAGACGGCCCTCATCGAGAGTCTCGAGGGCTTTCGCGGCGAGCCGCGCAACCGCCCGCCCTTCCCCGTGGTCGCCGGTCTGCTCAACAACCCGACGGTCGTGAACAACGTCGAGACGCTGGCCTCGGTGGCGGCGATCCTCGCGAAGGGCGCCGGCTGGTTCAAGGGCTTCGGCACCGACAAGTCCACCGGCTACAAGCTCTTCAGCATCAGCGGCGACTGCGAGAAGCCCGGCGTGTACGAGTTCCCCTGGGGCATCACCGTCGCCGAGTTGCTGGCCGAGGTCGGCGGCGGCGGCGCGAAGGCCGTCCAGATCGGCGGCGCCAGCGGCATCTGCGTGCCGGCGAGGGACTTCAGCCGCGCGCTCGCCTTTGAAGACATCCCCACCGGCGGCTCGGTGATGGTCATCGGCCCTCAGCGCGACATGCTCGACGTCGCCGAGAACTTCCTCGAGTTCTTCGTCGAGGAGAGCTGTGGCCAGTGCACGCCCTGCCGCCTCGGTAACGCCCAGATGCTCCGGGCGGTCGAGCTGCTCAAGGAGGGCGCCTGCCCTCCGGAGTTCCTCGACAACGTCAAGGCTCTGGGCGAGACCATGAAGGTCGCTTCGAAGTGCGGCCTGGGGCAGACGAGCCCCAGCGCCTTCCTCTCGATCCTCGAGGGCTTCGACGACGAGATCAGCAACCGCGCCCCGAGCGCCTGACGAGAGCGAGGGAGTGAGCATGAGCAACCCCACCACGCCGATCCATCGCGCGCCGCTCTCGCAGCAGCACCGGCGCGTCATCACCACCACGAGCCCGGACGCCATCGGCGCCCTGGTCAG